>NZ_JAUBPO010000122.1:0-18128 GCF_036700785.1 Microcoleus sp. S28C3
AAACTGAGCTGATGTCAGTTGTTTTTTTAAATGAGTCTGGTAAAATGTTGGTATCATTATTTTTTTGATAGGCAAGCATGTAACAATTATGCTGCCTATCTTTTTTGAGCAGCGGATTGGCTCAATCCTTACCACCTCTGGGTTTCAAGCTGGTTGTTACCCCCCCAGGGAGTTTAGTCCTTATTGACTAATAGTTTCCCTATCCGGGACAGAAGTTCTCACTACAAACTTAATTATTTTTAGAACAGATTTTTTTGCTACAAACTTGATTATTTTGAATACAGAAGTCCTGACTTATTAATAGGCGAGCGACAATGATTAGACTTTTTGCAAAAATAGATAATATCTGCGTTTATTTGCGTTCATCTGCGGTTAAAAACAGAAAATCCAGAACTTTTGCAAAAAGTCTAACCACCAATTTTACTTAGTCTTGTCCAAATTCCGCGACTCCAACCAAATAGGAATTGCAATCCAAGCAACTGCTAACAGCAAAGCAAATACCGCAAATTGAGCCGCCCAAGCTACCAACTTCTCCAAAGACACAACTTGTCCCAAGAAGTAGGATAAACTTACCATTACAGATGCCCAACTGGCAGCACCCAGAATGTTGAACAGAGAAAATTTCCAAAAAGGCATTTCTGCAATACCCGCTAGGGGGCTAGCAAAAATTCGCAGCAGTGCAATGAAACGGCCCAAAAAAACAGCTTTAGCTGCATTTTGGCTAAACTGTTCTTTTAAGTCAAACAGTTGTTCTTCCCGAAAGCGGAAAAATTTTCCCAGATTCAGCAGCAGCGGCCAGCCGCCGTACCTGCCGATCGCATAACCAAGGTTTCCGCCCACAGTCGCACCCGCGATTGCACTGCCGAGTACATACCAGTAATTCAGTTCCCCGCTGCCAGCTAAAAAACCGCCAGCAATCGTAATTGTCTCCCCTGGAAGAGGAACTCCCAAATTTTCCAGCAGAATTCCCAGAAATACTGCCCAGTAGCCGTAATCGCGCGCCAACTGCTGAATAGTCTCTAACGATAAAAACTCAAAAGACATTCGATACTGCCTTCGTAAACTTTTGCAAAGCTCAATACATTTATATATTGGCTCGATTCAGGCAATAGTGCAATCTTTCGCTGTGATGAAGAACACACTAAACTCGCGATCGCTCGCTAACCTAACAATTAGCCTTCCAGGCATAATAAATTAATATAGAATTGATGCGGTTGCCTTCCGCGCGATCGCTAGCCAGTTTCCTGCTAAATTTATCGCAACGGCTATCCCCACCGATTCCCACAAGGGCGATCGCCCTTCCTCCAACATACGCTGAAATCCCCTGATTCTTTCAACAGAATCAGCAACTGAACTCACTTATTCATACTTTACAATCCTAGGATAACTGCTATGGAATTTCCCAACTTCAACCAACCCATCATCCTCCAGCCTCAAAACTGCCTCGACTCCCAAGCAGGCAGCCTCCTCCAGCAACAGCTAGCAGAAATTGCGCCCGATCGCCATAAACTTTGGGTAATTGACATGGCCGACGTAGATTTCATCGACAGTTCCGGGATCTGCGCCTTAGTCGGCGGACTCAACGCCGCCCGCCACCGGGGATGTCGCTTCGTCATCTGCAACCTCTCAGCAACAGTCCGGCTAATATTTGAAATTACTCAACTCGACCAACTCTTTGAAATCTTCGACAGTTTCGACCAAGTTATCTCCGCTGAAACTCCGGCTCTAGTTGCTTGATTAAAACGATCTCCCAAGATAAAATCTCAAATCTCAACTTTCCCATAGACTTCAAATAACCGCAGAGCAAATTTGTATATCATAGATAGGCTTATTTGTCAAGCAATACCAATGACAGACAAATAAATCCGGTACTTGAACGCCGACAGAAGCGATCGCAGGTGCAGCCGGAAAAGGCCAAAGTCGATCGAAACAAATCCTTTCCCCTACGAACCCGAACTGCATCAAATAAGTCGCCGGTGGCCCATTTAAAAGATTCAGCAAGCGGTAAGCCAACTCATAAAGTTCCTGCCGCCAAAGATCCGACAAATGCACCGGTTGAGAGTAACTCAACTCGCCAGACTGCTTGTCAGCTTCCGCACCGATCGCCTCAGCATAGAGTGGACCCTTTGGCGTCAACACCACAGGCAGCCAAAAATTGCCATCGCCGACGGGTACTTGCAACTCCTGGGACACTCGATCGCGCGCCGCCCAAATATTGCCACAAAATCGAAACAGGTCCCGACCCGGAAAAACCAGATGGGACGGCAGATCCAGCGTCAAAGGACAAACGATCGCCCCGCCCGGAGCGATCGCGCCAGAATTGAGTTCCGAAACCCCACAGATATTGACTTCTGTTAAATGATTAGATTTAGCGATCGTCCGCAACAGAGCTTCCGCCGGGCCTTTGTGGGCATCCGCCACAATCAAAACCTTAGACATTGCCAAAGCTCGGCATTTGAATGCCCCGATCGTCCTCAGCATCCACGCTCGGAAGATCCAGGCCCTTAGCCTTGCGGCTCCGCACAGCGAGACGGTAAGTTACGCTTTGCAACTCTGTGTGCAACTGGCGGTTTTCCTTTTGCAGTTGATCCAATTTTTCCTTAATTGGCTCGATCCGTTCGGCAAACTTCTGGCGGTAAACCCCCGGCAATTCCTGAACCACCTGTTCTAACATCCGAGAACGATCAGTCAATTCCTGCACCGACTGCCGCAGTTGGTAAACCTCAGCATCCCGCTCCGCGATTTGTTCCTGATAAAAACTCACCTGTTCTTCAACAGCTTGCAGTTGTTCCCGCATAGCCTGCATTTGAGCTTGGTGGCGATCGGAAACTTCCGGCGCCGGCACAAAACTCGAATTTCCCTTCACCAGCCTGAAAAGTTCTTGAGACAACTGCTGCACCAATTGGTCGCGCATTTGCAGCTCTTCGGTGAGACGAGATACCTCTGATTGCAGTTCTTTTGAGCTTACAAGTTTAGTTTGATTCACGATGACTCTCAGCTTTTGCTATATAGTTTGTTTCTCTTTAAAAATATCTTTCCCTTACCGCAGAGGCAAGAGGCAGTTTAAAAGTTTGGAACCCGTGAGGCTAGATCGATCGCTCGATCGGCTAGAGGTCAAGGGTAAAGCTCAGTTTAACTCACATCAGGCACCCACGTCATCACTTTAGTTTCTTGCCACAGACCCACCTCAAATCCTAGATTTTTTCTCAATAAACCAGGTTTCTGAGCTTTTTATCAGAACAGTGCCAGATCTCAGGTCGAACCTATCGCAGCAGAAAGCACTTTGCCAGCTTCGTCCAAGGTGCTGCCAAAACAGACAATGCCGTCCTCGTGACCGGCCATCGCCAGAATTTTGCGCTCCGCCAAATTCTCCTCCTCAAAAAGTCTAGACATTTCTAACGCCATCTGGGGAGTGCCGTAAGGTATTTCTTTTCTAGAAGTAGGAATCTTAAACAGCAGTTGCTGCCATAGTTGAGGGTTGTGGACATGAATTATGCCGCCCACATCCTCTCTCTGAAGGTACAGGGCCCCGTGAGTCAGTGACTCAGACGAAGCTGGTACGGGGCCCCGGCAGCCGAGGAAATTTTGTTCTAAGTTAAATTCGGTAACAGTGCAGTAGGATTCTGGCCCCAGAGTCCTCAAGTGTGCAGTCTGGGTTCCCGAAATCACGAATTGGCAAGAATTGCCGAGCCTGACGCTGACGTTCCCAAACCCTATGCCATTTTCGTAGACGCCAATTAATCCCCAAGAGTGGAGCCGATCGCGCCAGTCCATCAAATCTGCTATGTTCCGGGCAGCTACAGGGTCTGCCTCTTCCCAGTCACAGCGGTACTTAACGACTCCTTCATCCATCCATTTTCCTGCCAGAGCAAGCACGACAGACACGACCCAAGCTGAGACTTAATCTAACTTTTCAAACAGCTTTTTTTTGCCTCCTGCCTTCTGTCTCGGTCTATGAGTGCCTTAACAGGTCTACATTCCAGTGTCGCCGTAATTAGCAACCGACATTAGCAAAAAGTAAGCTACGACAAAAGAACAAATTATTCCAAAAATCATGGTTTTGCCTCTAGGTGATTACAAAAGTTCAAAATGAAAACGTAGGATTTCTGTAGGGGAGTGTGATTTCAGGCTCTTGCCTCATGAAGTTTCTGATGTGAAACTACATAACTTCCCTCAACAAGTAATGGATCTAGACTAAAGCATTTATACGGAGGTGATACACGTCCTAAGAGATATTTAACCACAAATTAGCGCTCGATCCGCTAACGCAGGTAAAAAACAACCGTAAATTTACTGATTCTTTATAATTACACATATATTTAAGCGAGAGCAACACAAAAATAAAATATTTTTTAGACAGTCTTGATTTTTTAGACAGTCTTGGACGCAACTGGCAGAATCTTCGGGCGCTCTAGGGTCTTCAACACCTTTGTCGATCGAGCAATTTTGAAGCCTCATGCACCCTACAAGCTAAGAAACCGGGTTGACGATCGTAATATCATGTCCGGTACAATCACCGCAATTAAGCTCGGGTCGGCGGGTTCACCAAAATCTGCAGTAGTAGTATAAGTTATAGATTCAGTAAACCCGCGCAGACCGAGACCGGGATGGTCGATCGACCGAAGTTGATATAAGTCCTATTAACAAAAAAACAAGCCGATCGAGCAGTGATGGCCCGATCGGCTAAAGTCTTCTGTGGAGCGCGATCGCCCGCAGCCCTTTAAATGTGGAAGTGATACAAGATGCTGCCGTCGTCTTTAATTTCGCAATTGGCATTAAAGACTTCAGCTTGTTGGTTCAAAAAACGCTGAGCCACATCCGGCGACAGTCGCGTTTCCATCGCAAACCGCACCAGAGTGATTTCGCCGCGGCCTTCTTTGATCAGTCGGTACAAAGCACTTTGGAGCCTTTCGCTCTCTTCTCGCTGAAAAGCTGCTTTGTACTTCCAATCGGCAACCGAAGGAATCAAACCCCGGCTGACCAAAATCGCCAACAGCAAGCCAATTCCCAAAATCAGAGGCACTGTCGGATCGCTCGTGGGCGTCGCCACAATTTGCGGCACTGTAGCGGCGGCGAAACTGCTGACCATTTCTTTTTCCGACGCTTGCGTATCCGCCATTGCAAGCTGAGTTTTGTTGTAAAAGTCTTGCTGCAGCTTCATTTGCTGCAACAGGCGAGCGCGCTCTCTTTCGTATTGGTCTAGTTTTTGCTGAGCTTGTTTCAGGTCTTGAGTGACTTGTGCCAAGCGTTGGTTTAGCGACTGATTGACTGATTGCCACCGATATCTGTTAATCAGGCGGCTTTTTTCAACCATGCCCTTCATCAACATATCCGCCGTTTGGATTGCTTGCTCCCGATCGAGCGAGCGATAGCCAACAACAATCTCTAGGGGTTGTTCCGGCTTAGAAATCTTGACACTAGCATTTTGTCGAACTTGCTGGGGCGACAGCTTAACTGCATCTGCCACTGCTTTGACAACATTATCTGCCAGCAGAACCTCTGGGGTTAGTTGCTCTCCCTGTTTGAGAATTGTCGTGCCCGTGCTCGAAAATTTGACTGGCGGATTATTAGAAGTGAGAATGCCTTGAGCCATGAATCCGGGGAGCGGGGCGAGGCGGTAGGCCAGGGCGCCTGAAATACCCATAATTACAGCAAAACTGCCTAAGGCAATCCATCTGTATTGATGTGCTGAAGATCTAAAACGTAAATTTCCCATTTTGATAGTCAAGTCATAACATTCGCTTGCCGGAGCTACTGCCAAACCCAAGAACGATCGTTTCTTTGTGGTTAGTTAAATTGACTGCTGAAAATTTTTTCAGTTTGTACCTAAAAGCTATTAGCTTTTGACAGTTGTCAATATTCACGATCCGAAAAAACAGATCGACCTTTTACTCGATCAGAGCTATAACTTCTGTTTTTGTCCTTAATAATTAATCTGTAACAAGGCTTCTGGAAGTCTACTGGCATCAGACTAGCACTCAGGCGTGCGAGATCCTCGCCTCGCCGTGTTTGTTGACATTCAAAACTGTCTCCTTTTCACCCTTGGGAATCCTCCAATTATCTTACGTCTTGGCGTCTGGCGGACGCGGTTGAACAATAAAAAAAACCTTAAATACTTTGCCTAAAAACTTAACAAGCAAGAATTATACCATGCAGTTAAGAGTTTGCCGCAAATTAAAAAAAATTGTGGCTCTGGTCTCGCGGCCAGAGCCACATATTCACATAACAATTATGGTTCGATCGGTTGATGGTTCGATCGAGCCCCGGAGGGGAATGTTCAGAAGCCGATCGGCAAAATAAGACCCTCGCGGGCCATGACAGCCTTCGGAAAAGCGATTTGCACGTCTTCAGCGATGCGATCGAGAAAATCGTCTGTGTGAGCCGGATCGTGGTGAAAAATTACCACTCGTTTCACCCGGGCTTCCTTAGCCATTCTCACCGCTTCCTGCCAAGTCGAGTGTCCCCAACCCACCTTCGGAGACTTGGGGTTGTGATATTCCTCGTCGGTGTACATCGCATCGTAAATCAGCACATCAGCGTCGAGGGCTAAATTGTAGACATTCTCATCTAGCCGATCGGGAAAATGCTCAGTATCCGAACAGTAAACAACAGATCGTCCCTGCCAAGTCACCCGATATCCCATAGCAGTATTCGGATGATTCAGAGAACCCGTCCTAATCTCAATATCGTCCAGCATCATCGTCTGGTTGTGATTGAGTTCGTAGAAATTCAAATCTGCCTGCAAACCCATCAGCGGCACCGGCGAATTTGAGTGCAGCACCCGTTCGACAAAGTGCCTTTTCATGCAATCTCCATCCGGCGGAGTCGCCCCGTAAATATCAAAGCTATTGCCGCGGATAAAAGCTGGGGCGAACAGCGGGAACCCTTGAATGTGATCCCAATGATAGTGAGTAAAAAACATATAAGCTTGCACGGGCATTTCTTGCACCAACTGGTCTCCCAGCATCCGCAAGCCTGTTCCGCCGTCAAAAATCAAGCGTTTGCCAGCGACTCGCATTTCCAAACAAGAAGTATTGCCGCCGTAGCGAACAGTTTCCTGTCCGGGTGTCGGAACACTGCCCCGCACGCCCCAGAACTGTACGACAAAATCATCTATACCTTTTATTGATTCGGAGGGTTGAGGGCAATCAACGGGAGTTGCCGCTACTGAGGACAAGCTGATTTCCATTTTAAAATTCAGACTTTAAGGTTCCACATTGTCCGTGATGGCGCAGCAGGTGGTCGCACAACACTAAAGCTACCATCGCTTCCACCATTGGCACAGCTCTCGGCAAAACGCAAGGGTCGTGCCGCCCTTTGGCAGCCAGCAGCGTTTCTTCGCCTTCTCGGGTAACTGTGCGCTGCTGCTGGCGAATTGTCGCAGTTGGCTTGAATGCCGCCCGCAAAATGATATTTTCGCCGTTAGCAATACCGCCCTGAATTCCACCGGAGCGATTCGTGACTGTACGAATTACACCCTTGTCATCAGTATAGTATTCATCATTGTGTTCGCTGCCCTTGAGCAGAGTCCCGGCAAAGCCCGAACCAATTTCAAAGCCTTTGCTGGCGGGCAACGACATGATGGCTTTGGCCAAGTCGGCTTCGAGTTTGTCGAATACGGGCATTCCCAAGCCTTTGGGTACGTTGCGGGCGACGCATTCGACTACACCGCCGATCGAATCTCCGCTGTCGCGAACTTTTTCTATCAGTTCAATCATTCTTTCGGCGCATTCAGGATCTGGACAGCGGACTATATTGCTTTCTACTTGTTCTAAGGTAACAGTGTCCGGGTCGGCGACACATTCTAAGTCTTTGATGCGTTTGACGTAGCCGACTATTTCGACTCCTGCTGCTTGTTTGAGAATTTTTTTAGCGATCGCCCCTGCTGCTACTCTACCAATTGTCTCTCTCGCGGACGATCGACCTCCGCCTTGCCAGTTACGAATTCCGTACTTAGCATCGTAGGTAGCGTCAGCGTGGGAAGGGCGGTAGGTAGTCGCCATTTCGCCGTAATCTTGGGGGCGAGTGTCTTGATTGCGGACTAAAATTGCGATCGGCGTTCCCAAAGTTTTGCCTTCAAACACCCCTGACAGAATTTCGCAGGTATCTGCTTCTTTGCGAGGTGTCGTAATTTTGCTTTGGCCAGGGCGGCGGCGATCGAGTTCGGCTTGAATTTCCGATGCGTCGATCGACACCAGGGGCGGGCAACCATCAATTACTACTCCCACACCGCCGCCGTGAGATTCCCCAAATGTCGAGATCCGAAATAAATGCCCAAATGTGTTCCCCATGATGCTTTAGCCTGACACCTAATAATTTTTAGCTTAAATGGAATAGAGATTTACTGTATTTCTAAAAAATATACCATTTGACGAGTAGGCGACAGGCGATCACCTCATACCATCACTCCCTTCCCACCCCTAGAAGAATATCTACCAGGGAGAGAGGGAGAGACAGAGAATAGGAGATATCTGGAAACACACTTAAATTCATCAGTGTATCCGTGTCCGAATCCGTGTTGTGGCTTCCTTCTTCTTTAGTCTTCGTGTTCTTCAAAAGGATCTCTCAATTCCTTAGAAGGGGGACCGAAAGCGGTGTAGATCGAGAATCCGGTGATTGCCACCAGACACACGCCTAGCGAAATGCCGAGAACTGCTGCGGGTTCCATATTTTTGATCGATTATGAGTGCTCCACTCTATAATATTACAAAAAATAACAATCCGTCTGAAACTCTAGTGATTTTAGGCGCTGTACGGTATGGTAGCCAACCCCCACTCCCCATTTTCCGAGTCCCCCTGCAGCATTTCTGAGAAATTGCGATCGCAATTAGCGGTAGAAATATGTCAAACTTTTCTGTAGAGATTCATTGCAGGTGACTTATGGCACAACGGACTTGGTTAGGAGATATACTCAAACCCCTTAACTCAGAATACGGCAAGGTAGCCCCCGGCTGGGGAACCACGCTATTGATGAGCGTGTTCATTGGACTGTTTTTCGTGTTCTTGTTGATTATTTTGCAAATCTACAACTCTTCTCTGATTCTGGAGAGTGTGGATATGGATTGGTCGAGCCTAGGCCGCTAAAAATTGATCACAAAACAGTAAGGCTAAAAGTAAAAGCTGAGGGTTGAGGAGAAAGGGTAAAAGCTAAGTTTTCCCGTTTTTCCTTACCCTTTCCGATTACTTTTGCCATAAATAAACAAGAAGTAACTAAACAAATTGCAGGAGAAAAAACATGAATATTTTTGGCATTGGTTTGCCGGAAATGGCAGTTATTTTTACGATCGCCCTATTGGTATTTGGCCCGAAAAAATTACCCGAAATCGGCCGGAGTATGGGGAAGGCAATTCGTGGCTTTCAAGATGCTTCGCGGGATTTTGAGTCGGAGTTCACGCGGGAAGCCAAGCAGTTAGAAGAAGCAGTAGCAACTAGCAGCAAACCGGAAACTGAAAAACTCGCGGCGGCTACTCCCAAGGAAGATAGCACAGACAGTTAAATGAACAACACTCAGAAGTCGGAAACACCAGCGGAGTTAGTGATTCCCCAGCTAATAGTTGGGTTGGGAAATCCCGAACCTAAATACGATCGCACCCGACACAACATAGGCTTTAATGCTGTCGATGCCTTGGCTAAATCTTGGCAGATTTCGCTGTCGGAAAATCGCAAATTTCAAGGCATATTTGGCGAGGGAAACCGGCCACGGGGACAGAAAATCCGTTTGCTGAAACCGCTTACTTACATGAATCTGTCGGGTCAAGCGATTCGGGCGGCGACGGATTGGTACAAAATACCTGCGGAGTCGGTATTAATAGTATACGATGATATGGATTTGCCGATCGGGAAATTGAGAATGCGGCTTGCCGGTTCTGCAGGCGGACACAACGGCATGAAATCGACAATTTCTCATTTAGGCACAGACAAATTTCCCCGCTTGCGGATTGGTATCGGCAAACCTCAAAACGATGCTGCTAAAAATGAGAAAGATACGATTTCCTTCGTGTTAGGAAAATTTTCCTCAGAGGAAAGTCAGTTAGTAGAGAAAGTGCTTAAACTGGTTGTAGAAGCTGTGGAACTGAGTCTGCACCAAGGAGTAGAAAAAGCCATGAGCCTTTACAATAGTCGCACAATTGCAGAAACAAACGCGGAAACAAAAAGGTGAGTTCGAGACGTTTGCCTGAAACAACTGCATATGTCCGGGTTACTGGCCAATCTTGGCAAAAAGGCACGATTGAGGGTGAAGTGACTGCCGGCAATTTTGAGTGGCAGTTTCAGTGGCGTTTCACGTCAGAAAAAACACTGATACTTGAGCCTTCTCAGGGTAGGGCATTGATTCAGGAACCGCTGCACCGTTTCCTGGAAAAATGGGATTATCAATTAGAACCAGGTGGCGATTATTCGTTTACGGTTCGGGCTGAGTTTTAAAATCTTGGTAATGGGAAATGCGGAAAAGGTAATCGGGAATAAAAACTTCCTCTAGTAGGATATCCCGATTCCAGTAATTCTTTAATTAATCACGGGAAATTGCTGTAATGGGGAATTGGGAAACGATAATCGCGAAGGCAAACTTTCTCTAGTAGTATCTCCCGATTCCAGTAATTTTTTAATTAAATCAGGTGGCGTCGCTTCTCGGTAAGGCCCGCAATAATACATTGTCAAAACAGCTTTGTAAGCCCAGTGATTGGAAGGTACATCGGTAAAAGGATTTGGCAGGGTTTCAGCCCGATTCTGGATGCAAGCATTGAGAACTTGTTCTCGCGTTGTCTGCACTTGAACTAAAGAATTATTGGGCTTGACTTGTGCGGTATTTTGTGCGTTTGCCGGAGCTAACAAACCTGTATACATTAACAGTGTAGCAGTGCCAAAGATGATGAGTTTCATAAGTTTATAAGTTTCTGAAAAAGTTGGGTGGTAGTGAGGACTAAAGTCCTCAAAGTTGTGGTAAATAAGGGTTCTTCGTCCTTACTCGAAACCTTTGGAATGTTCGGACATTTTTCGCATTCCCAAGGCCAAGACACTCAAAAACAACAGCCCGATCGCCCCAGCTAGCGGATTGCCGTTAACTCCTGTCACCCACTCGGGAACAGAGGCCGAATATCGCACTAACTGCCCGATGTTAATCGTGTAATATCCCCAGACTAAACCTGCATGAAGCCCGATCGACAAACCGAGGCGATTTTGGCGCGATCTTTTTCCCCAAACCAAAATCAAACCCAGCAACAACAACCCCGGAAACTGCGGCCAACTCTGCAGCATGGCCGCGACAGGTTTGATAAAATGAGAGAGGGCAAACACCAGGCTATTCGCCCACAGAGATATTCTATAATTGTAATCCCGCTGCAACTCGTCCAGCAACCAACCGCGGAATACCAACTCCTCGGCAAAACCGACTCCAAGGGCGCTTAACAGCCCTTCTGCGATGATTCTCGGCAAATTATCAGAATTTTGCCACGCGACTAAGCCGAACAGCCCTTGCACCGCAAATAAGCTGAAAGTGAGCAAAAGCCCGATCGCCAATCCGATTAAAAGCTCAAAACCGTTTTTTCGCGTATTGATTAAACCGTAACTTTTGAGTAATTGGGTTTGTCCGTAAACCTGTTTTCCCCAGCGCGGCACGAGGAACAGAAACTCAGTAAACAACAATCCCATTGTCAGAATAGTTGCGAGGTTACTATCTTTAACTAAGAGATAAATTGGTGCTGCTAGCGGCAGCCAAATTGCTAGCAAGATTAATAGGAAAATTATCACACGTAAAGGAAATGGATAACTGGCTATTATTTGGAGGCGGTTAATCATTGTTGTCAATTAAACAGGTTTTACATGATATCTGTAGGGACACAGCATTTCTGTGTCCCTACCCGGATTCTAAACACGCCATTGCCGTACCCCTAATGTACAAAGCAGACGGAAAAAGCTAGAATGGCATCATATCGGTTGAAACTTTAAGTGAAGCAAAGCTATAACATTAGGTAACAATGACTGAAGCCTCGGATTTTTCAAATGTCGATCGAGAATTAGATGACACAATTTTAAGCTTCGCAGACATTCAGGCAGAACTCAACCTGCGCCATGCTAAAGATGCTCTGCGAGATATAGTAGAAAATCTCGATTTGACAGTTCAAGAGCGAAGTGGACTGGAACCGGAAATTGGCGGGTTGGAGAAAATGCTCGACAAGCTAGAGCGCGCTTGCGTGCAAATAGCTGTGTTTGGGATGGTGGGAAGGGGAAAATCTTCGGTTTTGAACGCGCTTTTGGGTCAAAATGTGTTTGAAACTGGCCCGACTCACGGGGTGACTCGCACGACGACTATCGGACAGTGGGATGTCGGAGAGGGAATTGATGAGAATTTGCCCGATCGACTTTCGCCAGTTATTTACCGTTTGTCGCAAGTTGAATTAGTCGATACTCCGGGAATAGATGAAGTTGACGGCGAAACTCGCGAACTTTTAGCCCGCCGCGTTGCTCAACAAGCAGATTTGATTTTGTTTGTGGTGGCTGGCGACATTACGAAGGTGGAATACGCAGCACTTTCGCAGTTGCGGGAAGCCGGAAAACCGATGTTATTAGTGTTTAATAAAATTGACCAGTATCCCGATGCAGACAGGCTGGCAATTTATCATAAAATTCGAGACGATCGCGTGAGAGAATTGTTGTCTCCCGATGAAATTGTGATGGCGGCGGCTTCGCCTTTGACGGCGAGGGCGGTGCGCCGTCCCGACGGCAGTATGGGCGTGCAAATGACTCGCAGTTTGCCACAAGTACAAGATTTAAAATTAAAGATTTTGGAGATTTTAGACCGAGAAGGCAAATCTTTGGTGGCGCTGAATACGATGCTCTGTGCGGGGGATATTAACGAGCAGTTGGTGCAGCGAAAAATGGAGATTCGAGATAACGCGGCTAATCGAATTATCTGGAATGCGGTAATGACTAAAGCTGTGGCGATCGCACTTAATCCAATTACTGTAGTTGATATTCTTAGCGGTGCGGTAATTGATGTGGTGATGATATTAACTTTATCTAAAGTTTACGGCATTGCGATGACGGAAGCGGGGGCGGTGGAATTGCTGCAAAAGATTGCGATTAGTATGGGGGGAATTACTGCGGGTGAATTGTTGGCTAATTTTGGTTTGAGCTCGTTGAAAGGATTGTTGGGTTTGGCGACGCCGGCGACGGGCGGTTTGGCTTTAGGGCCTTATTTGTCTGTGGCGGTGACGCAAGCTGCGATCGCGGGGGTTTCTTCCTACGGTATCGGTCAAGTTACTAAGGCTTATTTGGCTAATGGTGCTTCTTGGGGAGATGATGGGCCAAAGGCTGTTGTGAGCAAGATTTTGTCTTCTTTGGATGAGGATTCTATTTTAAATCGGATTAAGGAAGAGTTGCGGGCTAAGTTGGATTTGGGAAGTGTGGAAAAACAGAAATTTCAGTGAGAAGCAGCAAAAAAAAAGAAGGAACGAGACGGATTTTGACACGGATACACGGATTAATTATCGACCGTGATTAGTTATTTGTTATTTGTTATTTGTGAGGAACTACCAATAACCAATGCCCGATGCCCGATGCCCGATGCCCGATGCCCGATGCCCAATTCCTAATATTATGTTATTAACCATATCTACAACTCGCGTCCCTGCTACAGATTTAGGTTATTTGCTGCACAAACATCCCGATCGCCATCAATCCTTTCCGATGACTTTCGGGCAAGCCAGCGTGTTTTATCCAGAGGCAAACGCAGAAAGGTGCACGGCGGCTTTACTCTTAGATGTCGATCCGGTTGGTTTGGTGCGGGGCAAGTCGAAATCCGGCGATCGCCCTCTCGAACAATACGTGAACGATCGCCCCTACGTTGCCTCATCTTTTCTCAGTGTCGCCCTCGCAAAAGTCTTTAGTACAGCTCTATCCGGTCGCTGCAAAGACCGCCCAGAACTCGCAGAAACAGCTATTCCTTTGACAGTTAATCTGGCGGTTTTGCCCTGTCGCGGCGGCGAGAAGTTCCTGCGGCAAATGTTTGAGCCGCTTGGCTATCAAGTCGCAGCAAAACCCCTGATTCTTGACGAGCAATTTCCCGAGTGGGGCGCGAGTCCTTACTTTTCTGTGGAACTGCAAAATACAGTTCGTTTGGCGGATTTGTTAAGCCATCTTTACGTGCTAATTCCCGTGTTGGATGACGACAAACATTATTGGGTGGGCGATGATGAAATCGAGAAGTTATTGCATCACGGCGAAGGTTGGTTGAACGCGCATCCCGCCCGCGAACAAATTGCCGATCGCTATCTGAAACGCCAGCGCCGTCTGACGCGAATTGCTGTGGCACAGTTAGCAGAAGAAGATAATATCGACCCTGAGGATCTCGAAGTTTCTCACCAGCAAGAAGAGGAAGTTTTAGAACAGCGAATTAGCTTGAATCAAGAGCGTTTGGAAGCTGTGACGGAGGTTTTAAAGCAAAGTGGTGCTAAGCGAGTGGTAGATTTGGGCTGCGGTGAGGGAAAACTGCTGAAACTGCTTTTGAAAGAAAGCTCGATCGAACAAATTACAGGCGTGGATGTGTCCTTTCGGGCATTGGAAATTGCCAGGGAACGTTTGCAAATCGATCGATTGTCTCCCGCACAGCAATCTCGCATTCAACTAATTCAAAGTTCGCTGATTTATCGGGACAGCCGCTTGACTGGTTTTGATGCAGCGACGGTAATTGAAGTGATCGAACATCTGGATTTAGAACGGTTAGCTGCTTTTGAGCGGGTTTTGTTTGAATTTATCCGACCCAAAAGTGCGATCGTCACAACTCCAAATATTGAATATAATGTTCGGTTTGAAAACTTGCCTGCGGGCAAATTTCGCCACCTGGATCACCGCTTTGAGTGGACAAGGGCCGAATTTCAAACTTGGGCGAATGGGGTTGCCGAACGGTTTGGCTGTCGGGTAGAGTTTCGTTGTGTGGGAACTGAAGATTTAGAAGTAGGTTCGCCTACGCAAATGGCAATATTCGAGATGTAAAATCTATTAACTGGTTCTCAGGCAGAGCCTGGTAACGAGTAAACGAGTAAAAAATCTATTAACTGGTTCCCAGGATATTCCTGGGAACCGATGCCCAGAGGCTCTGCCTCGCGAGGTTCGAGCAGAATTCGAGGCAGAGCCTCTGGATCTGCGTTCCCAGGCAGAGCCTGGTAACGAGTAAACGAGTAAAAAATCTATTAACTGGTTCCCAGGATATTCCTGGGAACCGATGCCCAGAGGCTCTGCCTCGCGAGGTTCGAGCAGAATTCGAGGCAGAGCCTCTGGATCTGCGTTACCAGGCACAGCCTGGTAACGAGTAAACGAACGAGTAAACGAGTAAAAAATCTATATTATTAAACAATGAAAATTACGCTTCCAGAACTATCCCTAGTCGTTCTAATTGGTGCATCCGGTTCCGGCAAATCCACCTTTGCGCGGCAGCATTTCCTACCTACAGAAATCATTTCATCGGATTACTGCCGCGGTCTGGTTTCCGACGACGAAAACAATCAAGCGGCCACCGCTGATGCTTTTGAAGTATTGCATTTAATCGCTGCTAAACGTCTGGCTGCAGGTAAGCTAACTGTGATTGATGCCACCAACGTTCAGCCGGAAAGCCGCAAACCTTTGTTGGAATTAGCCCGAAAATATCATTGCTTTTTGGTTGCTATTGTGCTAGATTTACCAGAAAAATTGTGTGGCGATCGCAATCAACAACGTCCCAACCGCAATTTTGGAAATCATGTAATTCGCCGCCACATTCAGAATTTAAAGCGATCGCTCAAATCTCTCGATCGCGAAGGATTTCGCTACGTTTACGTCCTCCCTTCTCCAGAGGAAATAGAGGCCGTGGAAGTCGAGAGACAACCTTTGTGGACCAATCGCAAAGGCGACAGCGGCCCTTTTGACATCATCGGCGACGTTCACGGATGCTGCGACGAATTGGAACAATTGCTGCAACAGTTGGGCTATCAAATTATCGAAAAATCCAGCGAATCCCATTTGGGGAATTTTCCCACCTACGCGCACCCGGAGGGCCGTAAAGCCGTGTTTTTGGGCGATTTGGTCGATCGGGGCCCGCGCATTCTCGACACCCTCAAACTCGTGCGAAACATGGTACTCGCAGAAACAGCTTTGTGCGTACCTGGAAATCACGACATCAAACTGCTGCGAAAACTCAACGGCAAAAATGTCAAAATCAACCACGGACTCGAACAAACCTTAGCAGAAATTGCCGCTTTACCGGATGAATTGCGCGAATCAGCAGTAGGAGAAATTCGCCAATTTTTAGATAGTTTGATCGGGCATTACGTCCTCGATGGCGGAAAATTAGTCGTCGCCCACGCCGGGATGAAAGCTGAATTTCAGGGACGCGCATCGCGCCGGATTCGAGATTTCGCCTTGTACGGAGAAACAACTGGCGAAATCGATGAATTCGGGTTGCCCGTCCGCTACAATTGGGCCGCCGAATATCGAGATCAGGCAGCAGTTGTTTACGGACACACCCCCGTTCCAGAAACAGAATGGTTGAACAATACTGTTGATATTGACACGGGCTGTGTTTTCGGGGGCAAACTAACAGCTTTGCGGTATCCCGAAAGAGAATTTGTCAGCGTTCCTGCTGCTAGAATTTACTGCGAACCTGCCAAACCGATCGCCTTTCAAGACAGCCAAACTCCCCTTAACAATAGAGACATGAATTCACCCGCGACCGATAGCGGTTTGGCTGCAGTGAATCTCACCGCCCAACAGCAGTTTGATGACGTACTGGACATTAGCGACGTACTGGGAAAACGCATCATTTCAACTCGCCTGCAAAGTAACATTACGATTAAAGAAGAAAATGCGATCGCAGCCCTAGAAGTAATGAGTCGATTTGCCGCCAATCCCAAATGGCTGATTTATTTACCGCCCACAATGTCTCCCGCTGCTACCTCCAACGAACCAGGACTTTTAGAACATCCAGCCGAAGCATTTAGCTACTACCAACAGCAGGGCATATCGACAGTTGTGTGCGAAGAAAAGCACATGGGTTCCCGTGCAGTTGCGATCGTTTGCCGCGACGCACCGGCAGCTTTACGGCGCTTTGGCATTCTCAGCGAGAGTATTGGCATTTGCTACACCCGCACGGGACGGCATTTTTTCGATAATTCTACCTTAGAAAAAGAATTTTTAGCGCGGGTAAATGTCGCTCTCACTGCGAGCAATTTTTGGGAAAAATTTCAAACCGATTGGGTGTGTTTGGACTGCGAATTAATGCCTTGGTCAGCCAAAGCTCAAGGTTTATTAAAAGAGCAATACGCCGCCGTGGGAACAGCATCTCGTCACGGGTTTGCGGAGGCGATTAAGAACTTAGAACAGGCAAAACAGCGGGGAGTTGAAATTAATTCTTTGCTGACTAGCTATCAAGAGCGAGCCGAACTAGCCGATCGCTATGTTCATGCTTATCAGCGCTACTGCTGGCCAGTGAAATCGCTCTTGGACCTCAAATTAGCGCCTTTCCACATCTTGGCAACCGAGGGAACTGTTCACACTGACAAAAATCACTGTTGGCACATGGAACAGATTTCACAAATTTGTAAAGCTGACCCGGAATTCCTGTTAGCTACTGAATACAAAATAGTTGAAATTGCAGATTTTGACAGCAGATTCGCAGGGATTTAATGGTGGGAAAAACTGACGGCGGCGGGAGGCGAAGGAATGGTTGTTAAACCAATGGACTTTATTGTGAAAAATAGCAAAG
The DNA here is from genome assembly GCF_036700785.1 of Microcoleus sp. S28C3. NCBI lineage: Bacteria > Bacillati > Cyanobacteriota > Cyanophyceae > Oscillatoriales > Microcoleaceae > Microcoleus > Microcoleus sp. S28C3. Next base: position 17,732 of record NZ_JAUBPO010000122.1, read on the forward strand.
GACTCGTACAGCCTGCGGTGAAATGTCGCGGTAAAGAGTATTTGCGGATTATTTACGGTCTGGAATACTCTTTGCCGGAACATTTAGAAAGATTGCGATCGCGCGGACTTTCAGGCAAGCGTTCTTTGGCGTTGCGAGAGTTTGCTCTCGGTGTAGAAGCATTGGAGCGATTTGTGGCGGGCGCTCCATTGAGACAAGTTCACGAGTGCATTTTCGGAGTTTTAGCGATGGAAAGCGAACCTGTCGATCCGAGGCTGTAAATTTATTCCATAGGACTTACGCTCCCTATCACACTTCTTCGGGGATGAGATGCCTGACGGCAGAAGTGTTGAATGCTTATTTGATAGGATTCTGAAAATAGACATACGAATCCTATAAACTGGTGATTTCAGCAATT
>NZ_JAUBPO010000123.1:0-17762 GCF_036700785.1 Microcoleus sp. S28C3
AAATCCAAACTACCGAAAACTCCTAGAATACGGCTCTCTCAGAGCCTGACTCTCCCAAAATATGTCCGAACTGTTGATAAATCAAATTTCGACAATTACGGGGGCGTGGTCGCTGGGTTTAATTAATTTTCTGGGAGCAATGTCTATTGTACAGTTTTTTGCTTGTTCGTACAGGGGAAAGCTGAGATAATGGTGGTCTATTCTCCAGCCGTTGTTGCGGGGAAATGCGGCGGCGCGGTAGTCCCACCAGCTATAATGGCCGCCTTCTGATGTGAATTTGCGAAAGGGGTCGTTTAATCCTAATTCTATGATTTCTGTGAGTGCGAGGCGCTCGGGAACAGACAAGCCGACGGAGTTGGCATTGGCTTTGGGATTGTGGATATCTCGATCGTCCGGGACGATGTTGAAGTCGCCGCAAATGCACAACTTGGGGGATTTGTCTAGTGCTATTTTGAGGTATTCTTGCAGCAGTTTGAGCCACTTTAGTTTGTACTCATATTTCTCGCTGCCGACTTCGGAACCGTTGGGAACGTATACGCAAATAATGCAAATATCGTCGATTATTCCGGCTATTAGGCGTTTTTGTTCGTCAAAAATACCTGCGGTTTCGTCGCCGAGAATTGGGGCAAATCCGGTGCTGATTTGCGTTAGGGGCGATCGGCTGAGAATGGCGACACCGTTATAGGATTTTTGACCGGAAATGTAGCAGTTGTAGCCGAGGTTGATGAAGGGCTCTAGAGGGAAGTCTTTGTCTGTAACTTTGGTTTCTTGGAGGCAGATAACGTCTGGGGAGTTTGCTTGCAACCAGCTAGTAACGTGTTCTATGCGGGTGCGAATTGAGTTGACGTTCCAGGTAGCGATTTTCATTTTTTGTGTGTTATATACTCTCTGATTACTGGCCCGATCGTAAAGTGCGATCGCCCGTTTTGTTTTACTGTTTCAACTAATGACCGCCGTCCTAAAGATTGCATGACTTTCAAGAGTTCTGGCGGTGATAGTTGCAGGTTTTCTGGTATTTTTGAGATGTCGGCTGGTTCCGGGGTATTGGCTAGCTATGCGATCGCCTGTTGTTCGGATGCGGTTAGGCGATCGAAATGCTGGTACAGGAGTGATTCTAACTCACCTAAGAATAGGGTATCATAGGACAGGAATTCGGAAACGCTACCGCCGAATAAGTCTTGAATCAATGTGGCAACTATATTTAACCATAAGGGATTGCCTCGGTAAAGGTCGATCTGTTCTGACCATTTCTCGGGTTCTGCTAAACCTTTTTCTGTGAATATTTCTTGTGCTTCCGGGCCTAAACCGTTGAGTTGCAGAGATTTGCAGGGGCGGTTTTCGCCTTCTAAGGCGGCGATTTCTCTGGGTTTTTCCCAACTCAGGAGGATGAGGCAACTGTTGTGGGATGATTCTGTTATTTGTTTGAAGAATGCGCCGTAATTTTCATATCCAGGTTGGTAATTTCCTGCGAGTTGTTGGCGGCTGAAAGTGGTTTGGATATCATCGAGGATAATCAGACAGCGGTGCGATCGTAAATAGTTGATTACCCCCCCCAACCCCCCGTTGCTAAGGGGGGGAGAAAGAGGTTGAATCTCTTCGCCGCGCCTGGGAGAAAGAGGTTGAATCTCTTCGCCCTCCCTTGATAAGGGGGGGTTGGGGGGGTTAGTTTCTTGCTGCTGGGAGAGGAATTTAATTAAGTCGGTTTGGAGTGATGCCAGCGGTGGCGCGTTGTGGAGACTTCGCCAGATGATGTAGTCGAATTCGTGTTGAATTTGTGGGATTAGTTGGAGAGTAAGGGCGGTTTTGCCAATACCGGATAAGCCTAAGATGGTGATGAGGCGGGTGCGGCTCAAAATCCAGTTTTCGAGGGTGGTGAGTTCGGATGTGCGGTTATAGAATAGGTTGGGTTCTCGTGCGTCGCCTAAGTCTTGACATAGTTTTGGTTTAGTATTGCTTGTTTGTTCGTTAAAAGTTTCTTCTTGTAACAATTCAGATTGTATGGAAAGAACCTACTAAATATGACGTTATAGGGCTTGACAAGTTTGGACTTATGCAACTATAATCTATAGTTGAGACAGCAAATATTAATTATTGTAGTTCTCAATAAAAAATATATTTTAGAAGAGCTTAGTAACTATGAATGATGAAAAACTTTTATTATGGTCAGATCTCAAAAAAGAGTTGGACTTGAGTGATAGTGGTATTTTACTCGGAAATGGGTTTAGCTGTGCAGTTTGGGATAAGTTTAAAGATCCATCACTTTATAAAAAAGGTAAGGATTCAGGTATCTGAAACGTAGTCACAGAAGGACTTCTAGAATTCAAGCATTCGCTAAATCAACAGCTTAATTCTCAAGAGGTACGAAAATAAAAGCTTTCATGGTTTCTTAATAAGAATGGATATTCGATCATTATTCGATCAAATGTTTACACCGTATAGGTTTTACTGCTTTTCACCTGACCTGAATCCTTACTAAAAAAGCTTGCGATCATCAAAGTGAGCATCCGCTATCAAAGGAAGATCAAGATTTATTTAATAAAGACCTAAAAACTACAAGTTTTGAGAGAGTTCTTCTCGCTCTTTCGACTGCTAGAATGATCAATAAACGTTTAAATCAAGATTATTCATTTATACAAGAACGATACGAGAGCATTAAATCAGCGTTGGGATATGCTGTCAGAAGTGTACATATTCCCTGGAAGAATGCAACAGAGAGTGGTGTCTTAAATAAAATCAGAAAAGAACTGCTAAATTATCCCTTCGTTTATACCACCAACTATGATTTACTAATTTATTGGGCAGTTATGTCCGAAGAAAAGGGAAAGGGATTTAAGGATTATTTCTTTAAATCGGAGGATAATAATTATTTTGACATTAGTAACACAGAAATTCGCGGAGACGCCACAAAAATTCTTTACCTTCATGGTGGGCTGCATCTTGAGCGAAGCACGTCAGGAAAAACAATCAAACGGAAATACGAAGAAAACACAAACCTCCTTGATTCATTTGGTCAAAAATTGAGTGGAGGACAGGAAGAAACTGTACCTCTGTTGATTGCAGAAGGAGATGCAGAAGATAAACTAAAGTCTATATATAGTTCTGATTACCTCTCATTCGCCTATGCTCAATTTGCACAGCACAAAGGAGCGCTTGTTGTATTTGAGCATTCACTTGGGGAAAGTGATCAGCATATTCTGGATGCTATAAAAAGAGCAAAGCCTAGCCGTATAGCTATTTCTATCAGCAGCCATAAGTCACCGCAAGAAATTATTGACAGAAAAGCAGAACTACGTAAAAAACTTGGCGAGGCAAGTGTTTTTTTTGATGCTGAAACTCATCCTTTGTTTAGGCTCATTACAAATGAGGGTGGATAATACTTAAGCCGGTTTCTCTGACAGCCGATCGCCCTTACATCCCAAATTGTCAAAAAGCGGGATTAAAGGGCGATCGGATAGAACCCTCAACAAGACGGGGATGGAGGAAACGGCAATGCCGTTTCCCTACCCCAAAATAATCCATCGCACTTTCAGGATGTAACCATCGCCAGATTAACAGTAGGGAAACGGCACAGCCGTGTCCTGATTTCGGCTACTCTTACAAATTGCAACTCATATCCCCAGATAATTGACTGAAACGCGCATTTTCCCGGTAGTCAACCGGACAGTCAATCACGCAAGGAACATCTTGAGCAAGGGCTTCTTTGAGGATGGGAATTAAATCAGTTGCAGATTCAACTCGATAGCCTTTTAAACCCATACTTTCGGCAAATTTCACAAAGTCGGGATTGCCAAATTTGATGAAATCTGAATGACCAAAATAATCTTGCTGCTTCCATTCAATTAACCCGTAACCGCCGTCATTAAAGATGAGTGTCACAAAATTGGTACCGACTCGCAAAGCAGTTTCTAATTCTTGGCAATTCATCATAAAGCCACCGTCTCCGGTGGCTGCTACTACTTTGCGATCGGGATAAACGAGTTTTGCAGCCACCGCACCCGGAATCGCAATTCCCATCGCCGCAAATCCGTTGGAAATCAAACAGGTATTCGGGCGATCGCAATGATAGTGCCGCGCGATCCACATTTTGTGAGCTCCCACATCAGATATAAGAATATCTTCCGGCCCCAGGACTTGCCGCAAATCGTAAATGAGTTTTTGCGGCTTGATCGGGAAACCGTCGTCGGCTGCATATTGTTCGTATCCAGCGCGAATATCCGCCCGCAATTGCTTAGCAAAAGGGTCTATTTTCTCCATGCGATCGGCACGCTGCAAAATTTCATTGAGGGAATCAGAAATATCCCCCACAACTTCTACCATAGGAATATAACTGCTGTCTATTTCTGCTGGCAGAGCTCCTATGTGAATAATCGGAATTTTCCCGTCTGGATTCCACTTCTTCGGGGAATATTCAATCAAATCGTACCCAACAGCAATCACTAAATCCGTTTCTTCAAAAGCACAGCTAATGTAATCCCGTTTTTGCAATCCCGTCGTCCAAAGTGCCAAAGGATGAGTGTAAGGAATTACGCCTTTGCCCATGAAAGTATTAGCTACGGGAATATTCAATCGAGTAGCAAATTGTGTCAAAGCATCGCTGGCATTCGCGCGGATAGCGCCATTTCCTACTAATAGCAGAGGACTTTTTGCCTTGGAAATTGCCACAGCGGCTTTATTCAGGCTTTGGTAAGCGCCAAAGGTTTTTTCGCGGTTGTCTTTGGTTAGCGGATTTCCTTCCACAGCCATTGCTGCGATGTTTTCTGGCAAGTCAATGTGAACTGCTCCCGGCTTTTCACTTTGAGCTACTTTAAAGGCTTTGCGGACGATTTCTGGCGTCGTGCTGGGTCGGACAATTTGAGCGTTCCACTTAGTAACTGGCGCAAACATGGCAACCAAATCTAAATATTGGTGCGATTCTATGTGCATTCTGTCTGTGCCGACTTGTCCGGTAATTGCTACTAAAGGAGCGCCGTCTAAGTTAGCATCAGCAACTCCTGTCATTAAGTTAGTTGCGCCCGGCCCCAAGGTGGACAAACAAACGCCTGCTTTGCCTGTGAGGCGGCCGTAAACGTCTGCCATGAAGGCTGCGCCTTGTTCGTGGCGAGTAGTAATAAATTTAATTGAAGAGTTTCTCAGGGCTTCTAGAACTTCTAAATTTTCTTCTCCGGGAAGTCCGAAGACGTATTCTACGCCTTCATTTTCTAAACATTTTACCAGTAGTTGAGCTGTGTTCATTTCCATTTTTTCCTCTGTAAGTATGGATTTTTTTTGTCTTGGTTAAATGCTCGTAAAAATACTCGGTTAGTTTTTATTAACCGCAGATTAACGTAGATTAATTAGTATTTTTACGAGCATTGTATCGACTTTTACTTATTTTACCCACACTGTTTTAATGTTGACAAATTCGTGCATTCCTTGGATGCTCAATTCGCGTCCGTAGCCGGAGCGTTTGATGCCGCCAAAGGGCAATCTGGGGTCTGATTTTACTAAACCGTTGATGAATACGGCGCCTGCTTCTAGTTCGGAAATAAACCGATCGCTCTCTGAGTTTACTGTAGTCCAAGCCGTCGCACCCAAGCCAAAAGATGTGCTGTTTGCGAGTTCGATCGCCTCATCGATGTCTGCAACCCGGAATACTAAAGCTACCGGGCCAAAAAACTCTTCTTGACGCGCCGCAGCATCCGGGGGAATGTCTGCCAAAATAGTGGGCAAGTAGAAATTGCCCGCTTTCTCTGACAATGGGCGGCCGCCTGTCAAAAGTTTTGCTCCCGATTGGATGCAAGTTTGCACTTGATTGTCCAAGTCTTTGAGGATTGCGGGAGTAGCTAAAGGGCCGATATCGGTTTCGGGCAACATCGGATCGCCTACTTTTAATTGCTCGATTTTTTCGACAAATCCTTTGATGAATTCGTCGGCGATATCTTCTGCTAAAATAAAGCGTTTGGCAGCGATGCAAGATTGACCGTTATTCAGCATCCGGGATGTCACAGCAGTTGATAAAGCTGCTGCTAAATCAGCACTGGACATCACGATAAAGGGGTCGCTTCCTCCTAATTCCAGTACAACTTTTTTCAAGCTTTTGCCCGCATTTGCTGCTAAACTAGCACCTGCTGGTTCGCTGCCGGTAAGGGTGGCTGCTTTGATGCGATCGTCCGCAACTATCTTAGCTACCTTGTCCGAACCCACTAACAAAGTTTGAAAAACTCCTTCGGGAAAGCCAGCAAGCGCGAAAATTTCTTCGATTTTCAAAGCGCACTGAGGCACGTTGGAAGCGTGTTTGAGCAAGCCAACATTGCCCGCCATCAGCGCCGGCGCCGCAAACCGAAAAACTTGCCAAAATGGGAAATTCCAGGGCATGACGGCTAAAATAGCGCCCAGCGGTTGGTAGCGGACAAAGCTGCTGCTAGCGTCGGTGGTTGCCGGTACGTCTGCCATAAATTGAGCGGCATTTTTGGCGTAATAGCGGCAAACTAAGGCGCATTTTTCCACTTCGCCGATCGCAGATTTGAGCGTTTTCCCCATTTCCAGGGTCATCATTTCAGCGTAAATTTCGCGATCGCGCTCTAAGATGTCTGCGGCTTTCTGCATCCACAGAGATCGCTGCTCAAACGGCAGGTAGCGGTATTTGTTAAAAGCTTGCTGTGCTAATTCCAGCTTAGCTTCTATTGCCTCATCCGCGATCGCCTCGAAAGTTTTCAGCGTTTCTCCCGTTGCCGGGTTGATAGTAGCAATAGCCATCGTTTCCTCTCCTGTATGAAAAACACAAAACTCCCCTCTTGTTTTCAAGCTAGGCGGGGAGTTGTATCAATGTATTACAAAATGGGAATTTACCAGCCACGTTTTCAGGTCATGCCAATTTGCAAGTGTCGGATTTGTTTAAATCTCTCTACTTTTAATTATAGTTCAGAATCTCGATGGCAAATCTTAAGAAAATTATCTCTGTGCGAGTCCCAGACATCCGGGCGATCGCAAACCGAGCGACAATCTGACTTACGCAACAATCATAGGGATAGGGGCAACCGCGGGGAGATTGTCCCTACCAAGGAGGGACAGGAATACTCTTCTTTTTAAGGGGAATGGGAAGGGATCGGGACTTCGATACAAAATTAAAAATTAAAACCGACATCTTGCAGCATTCTCAAGGTAGGGTGCGCTGTGCCTACCTTACTAATTAGATTCAGCCCTCACCTACATCAAACAGACTGTTCCTGAATGTAATCCTGCACGTAAGACTGATAGTAATACCTGCTGCCTTTATCGTTATTCGCCACCATTCCCAACAGCGGAATCCCCGCCATTTTCAAATCTTCAAAAGCCAACAACAGCGCCTCCCGCTCAGTTTGATTCAGCCCCACTACCAGCATCAATCCGTTAGTGTGAGCCGCCAACAAATTCGCATCCGCCAAACCCAAAAGCGGTGCAGTATCGTAAATAACTAAGTCAAAATGACTTGACAAAGCTCCCATTAAATGCTGCATTTTTTTGGAAGAAAGCACCTTTGTGGGATCGAGAGGAACCGGGCCGGAAGTTAACACAAACAAATTTTCATCGCGGGGCGATCGCAAAATCAACTTTTCCACATCCACATCATCCGCGATCGCATTGTGCAGGCCTTGCCAATTCGGTAAACCCAGCATTTCGTGCACCTGCGGCCGCCGTAAATCCGCATCTACCAACAGCACTTGCTGGCCCATTGCAGCCGCCGCCCGCGCCAGATTTACTGCGACAGTAGACTTGCCGTCAGCTACTTGACAAGAAGTAATTACACAAGAATTGATCGGACTATCAACGTTTAGTAAGCGAATATTAGCATTGAGCGATCGAAAAGCTTCTTGAAAAGCATCCGTAGGCACCGGCGAACTTGCCACATCCACCGGACTTGTCTCAGCAGGAGGAAGCCTCAAAATTTTATCGCTAGCAGGAATTACCCCCAACAAAGGCAGCCGAATCGAATGTTTGACATCCTCGGGAGTGTGGAACACCGTTTTATTGTTAAACCGTTCCGCCAACTGCGCCGCCAGCATACCGAACAGCAAACCAGCCAATCCCCCCAAAGCCAAATTTAAAGGCATAATTGGAGAAACAGCCATCAACTCGCCATTTTTGTAGCGCGGAATTTCCGGCTTAGCAATAATTTCCCAAGCCACTTCTTTTTTACCCACAGCTTCAAGCTGCAAAGCTTGTTGTTTTGCCAGCAAACCATTCAGCGTATTGTTAGTCAATTCCAACTCGCGCTGCAAATCCGAATAGCGCCGCAAAATCACCGGTAATCCTTGAGAGTATTGATTCAACTGCTTAGCAGCTTGTTCCAAAACTTGATTCCGCACGCCCAGCACCTGAATTAAATTAGCAGTACCGATAAACTGCTCGATTAACTTAATCCGCACCGGATCTTGAAAAGCCAGCACTTGCGAACTTACCTTAGCCAAATCAGTTCCCAGAACCTGTTGGGCTTCTTTCTTTAACAAAGGAATTAGGTTTTTTTGCTGTTCTCGCAACAATTGCATTTGCGGAGTTTGGTCTGTAAACGTAGCCGAGTTAATCGCAATTTGCCCTTCTAATTGCTGCAATTGAGTCAGCATCGCTTGATAGCGGGGAGCTTGACTCAGAGCCGAGGCCATCAGCGCTTGCTTCTGGTTTAACCCGAGCTGATTTTGCAGATTGGAATAGAGCAATCTCTGCTGATTGAGCTGCGTTTGCGCGTCCAATCTTTGCGTTTGAAGTTGGCTGATTTGCTGGGCCAGTTGTTGGGTTTGAATTTGCGGGTCGATGAAATTGTACTGCTGCCGCAACTTTTGAATTTCTGTTTGCAGAGCTTGTTGGCGCTTTTGCTGGTTGGGAATTTGCGATTTTACAAAATCCAAAGTCTGACTAATTTGAGTTGTGGTATCTTGCACGCTGTAGTTGCGGTAGCCTAGCGCCACTTTTCCCAAAACAAACTGAATTTTTTTCGGGTCATAATCCCGATATCTAACTTCTATAATTTTGGTATTTTTGAACCGATTTATTGACAGCCTGGTTTCCTGAGAAAACGGCAAATTATCGGCTTTTTGGTTTAAGAGGTAGTTGTAATTTATTTCCGGATATTTAGCCTGCAACTGTTTAATAATCGGCGACATTACTTGCGGGCTTTGCAAAACTTGAATTTGCGATTCGTAGTCAAAACCGCCCTTTTCTGGCGTCGCGGGGGCCGCTGGTTGCAGTTTCAGCTCACCGGAGTATATTTTTGCTAAAGTATTTTGCGTAACGGCGGGTTCTACTAATAATTGAAAGCGCCCTTCGTACTCGCTTTTTTGATTGAGCGTCCAGGCGAAAACCCCGGTGGTCACTGCCGCTGCTACGCCGATAACTAAAATGGAACGACTGCGGCAAACTTCCCAAAAACTTAACTCTTCTTCCTCTATTTTGTCTCTGCCTAAAAATTGCTCTTCTTCATAAAGCACGGAAGATATTTTTTGCATATCAGCGGCTTTTTTATTATTATTAAACAGTGCTATTTGAGATTTTTTCCCTGGTTTCATTTGATTTCTACAACTTATTAGTTTAAACGTCTGTACCGCTGGCGTAGTTTCAGGAACCCGGTTGATTCCTAGATATTGCGTTACCAAACCGAAAATTTTTCTCAAAAATCGGTTTATGAAACCTTAATGCTAGTCTATTCAAATCACTGAAAAATATTGAACAACCGAAATATTCCTAACAGCGGGCTTAAAGGGGCGAGAGTCCCGCCTACATTATCCGAGAACGTAGCGCGGCCCGATCGCCTTACCATAATTACATCATTATTTTGCAGTTTGGGATTAGTTTCCTCATTAGCTGTTGCGGAAAAATTAACCTTAACAGTTAGCTGCGAAACAGTGCCGTTAGGATTGAGGCGAATTAAATTCACCGAATCCATTTCTGCCCGCGCTTTATTAAAACCTCCCGCTGCTACCAGCGCTTGATTTAAAGTAGTATTGGGCAGCACTGCAATCGCTCCCGGTTTCACAACTTCTCCCACAATGTTCACCTTAATCGTATCAGGTGAAAAATTAGAATTAGCCACTTGATCGTCTTGAGCTGCATCGAGATTTTCGGCTTTGGGAACGATTACCGTATCTCCCTGTTGCAGCGTTAAATCTTGGGAGACATCTGCAGCTTCCAAAAGTTGCCACAAATTTACATTAATAATTTGTTCTGTACCCGCCCGTGTCAGGCGGCGAACTTGTATTTGTCTGATATCAGCTACCGGCGTAATGCCGCCCGCCATTTTAATTGCCCTCGTTACAGTTTGCTGCAAAACCGTTTCCCCGCCGTTTGTTTCGCTGGCAGCAAACAAACCCGAATTTGCACCCATTTCATTCTCTTGTACCCTACTTTGAGCCTCTTTTGCCAAAGTATAAGTACCGGGACGAGTTACTTCCCCCACCACAGCAATATTAATTGGTTGAGTGCTTTGTCCGGTAATATTAGCTACTGCTAAAGTCGGTGCTTCTTGGCGGTTGAGGCTCGTTACAGTGGGAATAAATATAGTATCGCCGTCGCGCAAAGTCAGATCGGCCCGCAAATCGCCGTTTTGCAATAATTCCCACAAATCCACACTAATAATTTGTTCCCGTGCGTTGCGCTGGGGGCGGCGGATTTTGATTTGCCGCACGTCTGCTGACTGCGTGATCCCGCCGGCCATTCGGAGAGCCCGCGATATCGTTGGCATTTGAGTTCCCATTTGCTCTGATGTGCCTCCGGGGCCTGCTGCTGAGGATATTGTATAGGCTCCGGGGCGGTTGATTTCGCCCGCGATCGCAATTTGCAAAGGACGCGGCGCCAGCAGTTTCAGAGTAATCCAAGGACGTTTAAGGTATTTGCCGTATTTGTCTTTAACAACATTAGAAGCTTGTTCTAAGGTCATCCCGTACACCGAAACGCTGCCAATTAACGGCAAACTCAAGGAACCGTCCGCCTGTACTTGGTGTTGACCGTTGGGGCCGCTGTATTCCGGGACGTTGAAGATGTCCATTTGAATACGATCGCCCGCTCCCAAAGTGTAAACTTCCGATCGTACAGTTGAAGGTGTACTTGCCGGAAATTCGGGAAAGCCCGGCACTGCGGGTACCGGTACAGGAACAGGAGAACCCGGAGGAGGAGGAGGAGGAGGCAAAAACTGGGCCGCCGCAGGAGATGAACCCACCGCCGCCAGCACTGACACTGTTAAACTTTGAACAATTAAACTTTTGACAGCATTGCTTGCCCAATAACCCAGCTTGCAGCTTGTGCTGGAAACCTTTCCCTCAGCCCCTCTCCTTGCAGGAAAAGGGAGAAATTCTCCCCTTTCTCTCTCCGCGAAGGGGACAGAAGGGTGAGATTTTTTCTCAAGTTGCACGCCGTGCGAAGAACTTTTCACCACCATCGCTTTTTGCCCCTATCCTCATCCAACCCCGCCAACATCAAATGTAACCCAACTCTTCTAACTTGCTGAGAACTTTTTTAACACTCTCTTCCACACTTTCTCGCTCTGTGTAACAAATAATCTCAGGATTGAGCGGTTCTTCATAAGGATCGTCAATTCCCGTAAAACCCTTAATTTCTCCTGCTCTAGCCTTAGCGTACAGCCCCTTGACATCGCGACCTTCACACACTTCTAACGGCGCTGTGACATATACTTCAACAAAATTTGGCTCCATTGCTCTAATTTCGCCGCGAATTGCTCTGTAGGGGCTAATAGCTGCGGTGATTGCGGCTACTCCATTGCGGCTCAGCAGGTGAGCAACAAATCCAATCCGCCGAATATTAGTATCTCGGTCTTCTTGGCTAAATCCCAAACCTTTTGACAAGTTGGTGCGAACGACATCTCCATCCAATATTTCAACTTTGCAACCTCTTGCCTTCAGTTCGGGTTCTAGAGCTTTGGTGATAGTTGTCTTGCCGGAACCGCTCAGCCCGGTAAACCACAAAATAAAACCTTTTTCCATTTTCAGCCGTTAATTACTAACTGGGAAATTATTAAGACGTAAAACTTTATAGATGCAGTTCCCTTTCTTCTATTATCGTTATTCGCGGTGTCATATTGGCAATATTGGAGCGCAAAAAATGAGAAATCAAAAGTTGCGATCGCTCCTGCAGTCATTTAGTAACCGAATTGTGCGATCGCTGCATAATTCCCGATTTATTATTTTTCAAGTCTTTACACAGTAAAATTCAATTCGCGATCGCCAACGCCAAACATCTATTTGCAGGGTGCGCAGGGAATACCTTAGCTTACATTATGACACAATGGCAAACGCCGAACATTTATCCGCAGGGTTCACCGCACGGATTACCTGACTGAGCATTTAGCAATAAACCTAAAATCTCAAATAGTATTGCCTATGTCTTCCGTTTTGAAAGCAGATGTTTTGGTAGTCGGTGGCGGCACTGGCGGCACCGCTGCGGCGGTGCAAGCAGCCCGCCGAGGTGCCAAAACTATTTTAGTAAGCGAATTCCCCTGGCTGGGAGGAATGCTGACTTCGGCTGGCGTTTCGGCCCCTGATGGCAACGAATTAGCAGCATTTCAAACAGGTTTGTGGGGCGCGTTTTTGCGGGAACTCCAGCAGCGACAGCCGGGAGGTTTGGATTGGGGCTGGGTCAGTTTTTTTACTTACGATCCCCGCACCGGTGCTGAAATTTTCGCTGATTGGGTTAAATGTTTGCCGAACTTGCACTGGATTTCTGGACAAACTGCTCAAGATGTGCTACATGAAGGCGATCGCATTTCTGGCGTTCAGTTTGCCGATTTTACGGTTTCGGCCAAAATCACTTTAGATGCAACGGAATTGGGAGATTTGCTGGCTTTAGCGGAAGTTAGACACCGCTGGGGTTGGGAATTCCAAGGCGAGTGGGGAGAACCCAGCGCGCCGGCTGCCTCTAATGCTCTCACAGAGCGCTATTCGGTGCAAGCTCCGACTTGGGTGGCAATCATGCAGGATTTTGGCTTAGGTGCGGTTGCGCCAGAAATTCCCGCGCCGCCTCTTGACAATCCCGATCGATTTATCGGTGCTTGGGACGGTTACACTCCCAAACAATTTCTCAATTACGGCAGGCTTCCGGGCGGATTGTTGATGATTAATTGGCCGATTCGAGGTAATGATTATGGTGAAGGAGTCGATCGACTCATTAAATCTGAAGCATCTCGACAAGAATTCCTGCAAGAAAGTCTGTGGCACAGTCAAAGTTTCGCCCGTTTCATTCAAACGCAACTCGGCCCCCGCTACGGTTTAGCAGAGAATATTTTCCCGATTTCAACGATCGAAAATCAACAAAATTCTTCCCTTCTTCCTTCCTTCGCCTTACATCCTTACTACCGAGAAAGTCGCCGCTTGCGAGGGATAAGTACAGTCAGAGAACAAGATATTTTGCCTGTTGTCGGTGGAAGAGTCGCGAAGTTGCCGATAAATTCTGAGGGAATTTGCGAAGCGGTGGCTATCGGCAACTATGCCAACGACCACCACTACACCAGTGGCGACATTCCCTTGCAGCCCAAATCGATCCGCTGGGGCGGCCGCTGGACGGGAACTCCGTTTACCATTCCTTACAGCGCGCTAATTCCTGCGAGTACAGACGGTTTGCTAGTCTGCGAAAAAAATATTTCCGTCTCTCACATCGCCAACGGTGCAACTCGCTTACAACCGACGGTAATGAATATTGGACAGGCGGCGGGGATGGCGGCGGCTTTGTGCGCGGAATCTGGATGTCAGCCGCGGCAGTTGCCGGTGAGAGTTTTGCAGGAAGCTTTGCTGCAAGATTCCGAGGCGAGTGCGGCAGTTATTCCCTTATTTAATTTGACACGGGGGCGATCGGACTGGCTCGACTGGCAGCGCTATTATCTCGATCGACCTCAAGCATATCCCGCCAGCGGCGAATGTCCTTTCTCAGTAGAGAAACAAAGCAGTCAAACAGCAAATACTCACAGCCAATTTTCGGGCATTTTCCGCCGCCTCGGCGAACAAGACTGGACGCTAATGCTGACAAGCCCTACATCCTTAGCCGGTCAAACTTGGCAACTCGTGACTTTGGACTCGGAAACCGACAGATTTTTACACAGTTGCGAAACCGGAAAGCCTCTGACAGTATGGGGTCGGCTGAATTATGCTGGTGCTTGGCTACTGTCGGTATCAGTAGAATTGAAGAGGTAAGGTTTTTTGCAGAGATCCGAAAATTGCAGAGATATCTATCCTGATCGATCGGGGCAAGTCCGTATCACGTAATAGACACTGACACGGATACTACCCATGCAAACCTACACTGCAATTGCTTTACTGAGCCTGTTGGGCATTACCTTGAGTGCCAATGCCGCTCGAGCTGTTGAATCTCCACTCGCAATGCTCGAAACTGCCACCCCCCAATATATGTTATCCGCCCAAACTCAACAAAAGGCCGAGCGCGTTCCTCACAGGGGCAGCGGACGCAGGGATTTTACCGAGCCTAATGTTTACACTCATCCGCTACAAGATTTCTAATGGCAATGGACGTAAGCGATTATCACCACTGAGTTGATTCGGGCTGTTGATTCGAGCGATCGGATTTTCTGGGATTCTAGTTTTTCAGGTTAAGCGACAACTGCACTTTTTGTTGACAGTTATGAGGATATTGTTTTGTGTGTGATCAATGATAGCATATAAACCTGGAACCGCCATCTATCTAGATATAGATTCTAGTATATGGCGGTTTTGTATTGAAAACTCTTCAATTAAACAGGAATTACCCACAGGCCTGGCAGCATCCGGGTTTTTCAACCGATATCCCTCGCCCTTGACCCGTTATTTTGATCGAACCGGGTTTTCATCCATAACTATTCAAACATTATCAGCTCGGAGTCGCCTCAAATTCCTCCGATCGCAACAGTTATTTACTGTTTCCCCGCCGCAGGTGGGGTTTAATTTTCAATGGCTGCACTATAATTAACGTGCGATAACTAATTTATATATAGGTAAACTGTCAGCGCAGAGGGTGCAGCAATCTACTTAAATTCGCCACCAATAAGAACCACTTATGCGGTGTGGATCGCCTTTAAGCCCATGCCCCTGTTACCTCAGGGAAATTAACTAACCTGAATATTAGGGTAGCTGGTAAGCTTTCCGGCGACAGTCGGCTATGCTTGATTCGGCGCTCTCGCAATAATTTAATGGAGGACGACAAGATGCCTCCAAGTTTGGCTATTTCGGGGATAGTGATGAAAAATGACTCTTTGGATCTGGTCAAAAGCCTCAGCCCTAGTGCAATGGATCAGATCATGCTATATCTGGCGTTTAGCGCCATGAGAACCAGTGGGCACAGGCACGGGGCGTTTCTAGACGCGGCCGCAACGGCGGCTAAGTGTGCTATTTACATGACCTATATTGAGGAGAAAAACAACCTGCGGATGACCGGACACTTGCATCACATTGAGCCTAAACGGGTGAAGGTGATTGTTGAGGAAGTCCAGGAAGCTCTGACTCAAGGAAAATTGCTGAAAATGTTGGGTTCCCAAGAACCTCGATATTTGATTCAGTTTCCTTATGTCTGGCTGGAACAGTATGGTTGGTTGCCGGGACGCCCTCGCATTCCGGGAAACAGCTTGACTGCGGATGAAAAAAAATATCTCGAAGGCAAAATTCCTCCGAATCCCCCTGACGCTCAACTGATCAATTCTTTTCAGTTTATGGAGTTGATCGAGTTTCTGCACAGGCGATCGCAAGAAGATATGCCTCCAGAAAGGCGAATGCCTTTGAGCGAAGCTTTAGCAGAACACATCAAGCGGCGCTTGATCTATTCGGGAACAGTTACTCGCATTGATGCTCCTTGGGGAATGCCGTTTTATGCCCTCAGCCGCGCTACTTACTCTCCGGCAGAGCAGGAAGAGCGGACATTTACTATGGTGGAGGATACAGCTAGATATTTCCGGCTGATGAAGGATTGGGCGGAAAAACAACCGAAGGTCATGCGAGTTATGGAGACTTTGGATATTCCGCCGGAACGCCTCGACCAAGCCCTTGAGGAATTAGATGAGATTATTCGCAATTGGGCCGATCGCTATCACAAGCAGGGCGAACCGACGATGATTGTACAAATGGTTTTTGGGCCGCAAGACGACGCTTAGTTCGATTAGTTATTAATCATTAGTCATGAGTTGATTGCTGGAGACTAATGATTAATAACTAATAACTAATAGCCCTGAAGGAAGAAACCGGATTTTTTTCAAAAAATACTGCGTTAAGGCCTTGAATTATCGTAAAAAAGTCGGTTTCTTGGGTCGCGAATGCGTCCAGGATTAACTAAGCTAAAAAAGCTCTCCAGGTCGCCGCTAAAACGATAGCTGCGATCGCTCCTATGAGTGTATTAAAAAAATTTACTACCTCGTTGGTCAGCCACTCAAACTTTGATTGCACCGTCGCTCCAATCACGCTCTCGATGTTCGTGGCAATAAAAGCTGCAACAACACAAAAAACAATTCCTGTCAAGTTAATTAAACCGACTGCCCAACTCAACAGCGCAATCAGAATTGAGCCGACAATACCCGCAATTGTTCCTTCCAAACTTACGGCCCCTTCGGTACCCCTAGGTACAGGCTGCAAGCTGGTAATCAAAAAAGTCCGCTTCCCGTAAGCTTTGCCGATTTCGCTAGCGCAGGTATCCGAAAGTTTGGTGCAAAAACTCGCCGCGTAACCCAGCAATAACAGGGAAATAGCATCTTGCGGCACAGGCATCTTGCCTGTATTGCCTAAAATAGATAATGCCAAAACTCCCACAGCACAAAGAGTAGCGGTTAAAGCAGAACCCCAGACATTTTCCGGGCCTCGGGCGCCTGAACGCTTTTCAGCTATGCCTTCTGCTTCTTTTTGGGCTTTGCCGATGCTGGTAACTCCCGATCCGACCAGAAAGTAAAACATCACCACAGCATAGCCTTGCCATCCCAAACAGCCCCAGATGAGGACGCCCAATACCCAGCCGTGAAATTGGCCAGCGGGAGTGAGCAATTTTTTAGGAGCAATGGTGCCGATCGCGAGTAAAACTGTATTTAGGGCGATCGCCACCAACCAAGGATTAGACCAAGATAAATAATTAAAGAACAATTCTGAATTCTGCATTTAGTACCTCCATGAGCCAAGTCTTATTTCATCTTGCCTTCCCCGTGACCGATATTGCGCAAACAAAAGCGTTCTATGTAGACGGGCTCGGCTGCGAACTAGGTCGCGAATCGCCGAATTCTGCGATTATGGGTTTGTGCGGCCATCAAATTGTCGCCCACGTCAGCCACGAACCTTTGACGCCTCAGCGAGGCATTTATCCCCGGCATTTTGGGTTAATTTTTACTTCCGAAGCTGACTGGGAAGGGTTGCTAGAAAAAGCCCAGCAAAACCACTTAAATTTCTATCAAGAACCGAGACGGCGATTTGTCGGTTTGCCTACAGAGCACCGTACTTTCTTCTTAGAAGACCCTTTCCACAATATACTGGAGTTCAAGTATTACTGTGAAGCTGAAGCAATTTTTGGCCGCAGCGAATACGCTGAAGTTGGCGACGCTGTTTAGTAGTAGACCTCTCCAATAATTATTGTGGAACAGGCATCTTGACTCTTCAAGACTGTCTTTTATGGAGATGTCTAGTAGTCTCTTAGGATGCGCAAGTCGATTTTAGGTTTGAGATTTTAGATTGAAGAATTGACTCCACTGATGAATCGGGGAGGTTGAACTTTGGTTTACAGCGGTTCCCGCTGTTATGAAGTACAATAGCAACAATTAGCAAACCAATTTCTTAAATGTTGAGGATTGATTA
>NZ_JAUBPO010000124.1:0-17584 GCF_036700785.1 Microcoleus sp. S28C3
TGAAGTTTGTTCGCCATATTGGATTTCCTCTACTTTTACCCTAGATTTTAGTGTACCTTCATAGTGAATTGGTATTACCAGGCTCGCCCTGCCGGATGACTTTCTCTCCCGCACCAAATTTCTGCAAAATAGTGCCCTTAGTTAAGTCATCCAAATTTTTTGGTTCTCTAGCTAAAGGCATAAATCCGGGAATTGAGTGCAAGCTTTGGGCTAACTTACTTGAAGCGCTATCTGCCTTGTCCCCAGGTTCCACAGCATATTCATATCGGTAGCGATATAGCGTCAGGTTGTTTCGCTGCGCTGCGTACCAGACTCGCGTCATAAATCGATCGAGTATCTGCTCCATATCCTCAAAGTTTTCGATAAAAAACTCCACCTCATAGATAATTGCAGTCTCATCATAGGATGTGGTTTTGATCTCTGGTTCGGGTTCGGCTAATATTCCTTGTGCTGATTTGTATTAAAGATTCCTAATCTAGTTTCTTATTGGGCAGGCAAGATGCCTGCCCAATAATGACAATCAGTGAGAACCAGCTCTGAACTATCTATTTGTATGTCAATCGGTCCTCGATATGGCTGTTCAGATTTTGATGATGGCTAAAGTATTCTTCAAGCACATCGTGGAAGGATGTTGAAACTACCTTTGCGTTGTCTAATTGTGTCAATTCTTCAGTTGTTATGCCTAGACTATGTAGTGAATTTTTGTAATGAAATTCCTCTAAACAGATAGTGTAGTGAGCATCGGCTTGTACGGGCTGTCCATTAATGCTCAAAGATTCAAGCTGATTTTGGGAATCACTGTAAACTGCCTGAATACCTTTGCTGACCTGAAAACAACAACTATCCTCAGACATTCTGTTTTCCTGTCTCATAATATAGGCGAATATCTGGGTGAGCTGTACGCCTGTAACTTTAAGTTTATAAAGTACACCGTCGTAAGGAATAACTATTTTAAAATCGCTCAATGTAACTAGAGGACCTAATTTTGTGCCGCGGATTGAAGCACTTCCTATCAGAACCACGTCAAACTTATCGAGTTGGGCAACAATATCAGCAATTAAGTTACCCAATTCCGTTTCTTCTTCACGCTTAGGATGGGTCAGTTGACGTGCTAATCGTCCAATTAGTCGATTATATTTGCGATCGACCTGTTCTTGGAAAGTCGCAATCAGCTTTGCGATTTCTGGATCTGCTTCAGCGAGATTATTATCTACAGGCAGGAGTTGCCACTTCCATTCAACAATGCTGTTAGTATCGTCATCTACTACAATATCGAAACGTCCTATTTGGTCTGTGCCAATTCCAGCTTGTGCGATCAGAATATTGTTAACTTCGGCAGGTTGTTCTAAAAATGTATGGGAGTGTCCGCCAATGATCATATCCACACCCCATTCTGGGTTGAGCAACGCCGCTAGTTTTTTATCCTCTTCAAAACCGATGTGTGTCATGAGGACTGTTAGGTCAATGTCCTCGTTTTTGTAGGCGTTGCAAATTTTCCCAACTTCTAAAGCAGCATCTTCAAGACTTACAAATGTGCCAATACTGGTATCCATTTTCAATGATTTGAGAACTTCTTCCGTGACAATCCCGATAAACATAATATCGAATCCATCTACATTGAGGATGATATATGGATTCATCAAGCGTTTGTTGTATTTCTTGATATACAAATTGGCATTCACGATCGGAAAATTTGCCATTTTTTCCAAGAAGAGTAAGTGAGGCAACCCATAATCCAATTCGTGATTCCCCAGAGTTACTACATCGGGAGCCAGGTAATTCATAATCTCTATGGTTGAAAGACCTCTATATTCCTTATCAATGAGAGAGCCCTGAACCATGTCACCTGAAATCACAAACAGTACGTTTTTCTCTTCTTGGCGTACCTTATTGATATAGCCCGAAAGCAGCGATACTCCACCAATCAGATGACCCTCTTCACCCCCAGCCTCTGCCAGAAAGTCTCCATGCATATCATTGGAATGCAAAATCGTGAACTTTTTAAAGCGCTCTGTGGTCGTCATGATTTTTTACCTTTGTGAAACTAACACGTTTAATTTTGCCTGTTCGGTTCAGATACCCGACTTCTTAGAAAAGTTGGGTATCTCGCCTTCACGAAACAACAGCGCCTGCGAATAGCTGTTTCAAATCTCCAACGAAACTTGTGAAAAATTGGCTCTCATCAACCTGCAACGCTACCCAGGCATTTGCTCCTGTTTTCGGTACAGGACGACTATCGATCGACGTTTGTCCCAGTGTCAACTCTCCTTTTGTTTCAACTCGGACTTTTGCCCTTTTCAACATCAAAGTTTCTGGATAAAACAGGTATCCCAAGGTTGCTGCATCATGGACAAGAAAACCTGGAATTCCTGCTGTTTGTCGATAACCCAAGGCTGTGCCAATCATGAACTCACAAAGAGCTATCAAGAATTGGGAAAGTTTACTTTCTGGATTCGCCTGAGTGACTGCCTCAGTCATATCTCGCGTGAAAATTAAGTGGCGCGTTACATCTAGCGGCATCACGACAATATCATCTCGGCTGTCAAATACTGTCTGAGCAGCTTCAACATTAAACCAAATATTGAATTCGGCATGGGGAGTCACATTACCGGAACAGAAAAAAGCACCTCCCATGATGACAATTTCCTTCGCTTTTTTCAGGATGCCGGGACTTTTCATTTCCGCCGCAGCGAGGTTTGTCAGGGGGCCGATCGCTACAATGGTAATCTCCCCTGGAGCTGCGTTTAGCTCGTCGATGATGATTTCGTCGGAGTAACGAGCATCCTCAAAATTATGCGTGGCTGGGGGTAAAGTATGAGACAGATTGCCCATCCCATCCGATCCATGAATATGTCTGGCATCTCCCACAACTTGTTTGATGGGGACACCGCGACCCACTTTAATGTCTGGGAACCCTGCTAAATTTAAAATCTGCAACGCACTAGAAAAGGTGCGTTTAGCAGCGACATTGCCATCGGCAGAAGTAACCGCAACAAGTTCAGCGAGTCCTTGTTTGACTAAGCCCAGAAGCCAAAGGAAAGCATAAATATCGTCTCCGCCCGGATCGGTATCGAGAATGATTCTGGGATGAGTGAGTTGAGTTGTCATAGGATAAGGTCCCTCAAGTAAGGGATGATTGTAGAAAAGTCCGATCGGGATTAGTATCAAGGCAGCGATCGCGCTTCAAGTCAGCAGCAGCACCTCAATAAACCGATTCCAAGTCAACGCCTGTGCTCCTGTTTGCTCTTGCAAAAATGTGATTTCATCCTTAGACAGAGGTGGCTCTTTCAAACTGGCTAGTGCCGTATTCATCTCCTGCATACTGATGGTATCATCTGCATCAACATCAATCGGTAGGAAATAGGTGACAAATTCTGTATATCTCGACATCAACCGTTGATGGCGCAACATTAATTCGCCAAATTCCTCAAAGTCGATCGCACCACTGCCATCTCTATCCATGCAGTTGAACAGATAGGTAAGTTCAACCTCAGAGAGGACTTTTCCTGCCTGATGCAAGTGAGTTGCAAGCTCCTGGGTTGAGAGGAACCCACTGCGATCGCGATCGATTGCATCGAAGATGTAGCGTAAATCGCCTTTAATCACAGGAGTTGCCTGCTCAAACAAGATGTTGCGTTGCTGGCCCTGAAGTGCGGCTCTGAGTTGTTGCCGGAAGCTAGCAATAGTTTCCTTGGCTGCGAGGAACCGCTGTCGATGTTCCTCTGGACTCGCCACTGTATGCAGCACGACGGGTACGAGTGAAGGCAGCGACCGCTGCAAGATCAGAAAACAGCCAATCGTCACAAGGGAAAAAGGCACGGACAGAACCGGTAGCTTCAGCAGCGAGAACAGGGGTGGTAAGAGAATGCTGGCGATCGATGCCAAGAAAGCACAGATCAGACCAATCGAAATGCTGAGACGGTTTGGCGTGTAAAACACTCCCCCAATTGCCGTCGCGGTGAGAGCTGCATTGTAGCCCCACAAACCCGTATACAGTTCATCCGGCTTGGCTCCCAGCAGCAAACCTGCTAGCAGGTACATGGCGCAACCGAGCAATCCTACCAGTGCACCAATCGGGGTACAAATGGCAATGCCTAGGACGACTAGCAAAACCGAAACAACCTTGTCTACGAAAAAGACCTGCCCGATACCGATCGGCAGCGATTGTACCAAGCGAAATCCGTTAATTGCACCCGCCTTCCTCGTTCTGCTAGGCTCGATGCTCCACTTGGGAAAACCCCAGATGCTCTCATACGAGATGCTGCCTCTCAAATTAACCTTTGGCTTGCTCAGATAACGACAGCAACATAAGCAACGCAACTCCTCCAACAAAAACTATTATTTGAATTGCTAAAAGCGTGCGATCTAGTCGAACAACCCGCGCATAGCTTTCTGGTTTCTCATCCTTAATCCAGTCAGCGGTTACGATCGCTTCCAAAATCGAAATAGTAATCAGTAGGTACGCCAGGGCATAGATCTTATCGAGCAAAACCAGATAGCCAATATTCGGCAGTGTTGAAGAGTAGGACTGCTGTAAGAATACAGTAGTTAGCAGTGCAGTCACGGATAGGGCAATGCGGGAATCAACGTATTGTGGTTTGAGCAGCAATGTTCCCCAACTGGCAGCGACAACAATCACCAGAGGTAACAGCAGTTTCCAAACGAAGAAACTAACGGGTCGAGAGACAGTCAGGGAATATTGTAGAATCGAATACTGAGTTATATCTCCCAATCTTGGATCGCCAAAATTAGTCGTGTACTCATGAACTAGACTCGACACATCAGCCGCTTGAATTTCCCAGCCCGGAATTGATATCTTACTTGAGTAACCCGACTGCTTGTTGTCTGCTACGTAAACCATTTGGTCAACAGTAGAAACTGAATCTTCTAGCGAAATCGTTAGATTCTGCTGATCTAGCGGATACTTTGCCAAAGCAAACGGTTGGACAAAGCGACCTTCAACTCTCACAGCTTGAAAGAAGCGACCGTCTGGTAGTTTTTCGGGCTGTTTATATGAGGGGACTGAAGTCGTGTCTGAGTCGCTAACTCCGTTGAAATACTCCAGGTTGGCAGTTGGATCTAGGTTACCCTTCCACTTAAACCAAACATAGAAGTCCAGGGAGCAAGTATTGCTTGAGATATCAAGATCGTAGAGGTTCATTACAAAGATTCCTGTCTCAACCTGTTGTGCTTGAGCAGGAATATCAGACAGTGGCTTGAATGTATCAGACGTTGTTTGAGACTGAGCCGAAACTCTGACCCCACTACCCAACTGAGCCAAGAGAGCTAGCAAGGCAACGAAAAGTACAGAGAACAGCAGCTTGCGAGTAGTACAGCTTCTAGCGATGTGCATTTAACTAGGGAATCGCGTTTTGACGTTCACGAGGGCGGTCGCTGTCAGGTCTTCTCTGACAGTCTGGCTATGGTTGTTAAGTGTTTCAAAATAATCTTGGATTTGATAAGTCTTGGCAGCCCGAAGGTTGGTTAATTGGTTGAAGACTTTTTTGGTCAGAATAGATTTACTCACTAGACCATAGAAATGTAGTTGCAAGCATAGCACAAAAGCTGACTACCAGGAACATGACTATGAGTTTTGTCTTGATACTTAATTGCTTCAGTAATTGCATAGAATGTTTTTTGATATTTTTTGCATTGTTTTTTTGTCTATATAATTAAATAATAATCTCTCACCATTGGGAGGGGCGCATTTCAGTAAGCCAAAGCTTTTCTACTAAAGATATCGTCACCTTTTTAGTAGAAAAGCAGACCTCAATGTCATCAAAAAACTGGCATCAATTTATTGATTTTTGACCAGATCTTCCCGAGACTTATACTTCGAGCCATCAGGCATAATAGCGCCTTCAAGCAAAGCACCACTCAGGTCAGAAATGCTAACTTTAGCACCTTTGAGATTGGCACCACTTAGGTAGGCACTGTTCAAATTAGCACCACTCAAACTAGCATTTTTCAAATTGACGCCGCTCATATTTGCGTTGCTCAAGTCCGCACAAATTAAATTAGCGTCACTGAGGTTGGCATTACTGAGATTAACCTGACTCAAGCGAGCAAAACCTAGCTTGGTATGGCTGAGATTAGCACCCGCAAGTTTAGCTTGACTGAGGTTAGCATTATCGAGGTTGGCATGGCTCAAATTTGCATTACTGAGATCGGTATTACTCAAATTGGCTGCACTCAGATTGGCATGAGAGAGATTAATAGCTATTAACTCTGCATCAGGAGAATCCAAACCTCTGAGAGAAACACCATCTTCATTCAAATCTTGAAGTGCCAGAATTCTTGCATAGCTGACTTTTACGCCGTTTGCGGCATCGATCGTACTCCAAGCTTGGTAGTGAAATTGCTTCCGGCGATCGGGAGCTTCCTTAATGAATAAAACTAAAGCAACGACAAGACTGAGAGCATCAGCGCTCTCCAAAATCTCTGCCAGCAGAGAATTCTCCTCCGCCACCACATAAATTATGATGAACAGAACCGCTGAAACGCTAGCCACTAACCAGGCGGGTTGTGTCCAAAAATTATCAATGAATTTTCCTAAAATTCCTTTGAGAACTTCACCCGATCGCTTAACGAATGATTGACCCTGAAATTGCTGATAACTATCAGTTATTTTCGAGAGTATTTTTTGGATAATTTCACTATCCAACTGAATTGGTACTAAAGGCTTTTTCTGTTCCTCGGTTGGTGGTTCGATTGGCTTAGATTCGTTGAGTAATTGTGTCTTTGATTCTTTTGGCTGATTGTGGGTGACATCTTTTTCATGTGGGACAACCTTTGGTGTAGAAACTACAACTGCGCCTTTTAACATCAAACCTGTAATTGCTCTGTAGGCATCTGTCCACGCCAGCTTTACTTCGGGAGTCCAATCTTGCTGGAGAGACTGCTCAAAAGCCATCAGCAGTGCGTCTCCAACTGGACCGTAATATTTGGGAATTACCCCATAGCCGATGTGTCTGCCTCCGAGTGCGTTGAGAACTGGCCCTAAAGCCTCGGGAGAGCGGAGATTTTCTACTACTAATACCAAAGCATTTATGAGCTTTTTCTGTTGTTTTTCAATAGCGACATTGGCAAAAAGCGGTTGAAATTCTGGGTGAGCGATGAAGAGGTTTTCGTAGAAGCTAGCGGCAAATTCATCAGCACGAGGTTTAATTTTCTCGAAACTGCTTTCCAGTATATCTACGGCTAATTCTGGCTCATTTTCGGGAACTGATTCTAGTGGGTGATTAGCTGCTACAGTCACCTGTTCCTCGGGAATTATCTGTGCTTTTAATTGGACTTCTTCACGTGTAGTTTCTACACCTGCGCCTTTTAACATCAAAGCAGTAATTGCTCTGTAGGCATCTGTCCACGCCAGCTTTACTTCGGTTGTCCAATCTTGCTGGAGAGACTGCTCAAAAGCACTTAGTAGTGCTTCTCCAACTGGACCGTAATATTTGGGAATTACTCCATAACCGATGTGTCTGCCTCCGAGTGCGTTGAGAACTGGCCCTAAAGCCTCTGGAGAACGGAGATTTTCTACTACTAAAACCAGAGCACTTATGAGCTTTTTCTGTTGCTTTGCCATATCAGTTGTAGCAAACAGCGGTTTCAACTCTGGGTGAGTTGTAAACAATTTTTCGTAGAAGCTAGCGGCAAATTCATCAGCACGAGGTTTGATTTTCTCGAAACTTTGCTCTAAAAGTTCAACATTTAAAGACATATTTTTCTTTCTCTCTTGCAAGTTGACGATCCCTTGTCTAAAGACAGGGTTTTTTAACTATCCGGCTGTGATGAATGCTTTTGATAGAGTGTTTGGAACCTGAGAGTTTCTTGGCTGACGCCAGGGCGAGATATTACAAACTCAAATTTTCCAACTCTTGCCACAGGGTAGTCATAAACTCCTCTGCATCGTTGATGCCCATTTCTCCTAAAGCTTTCCACTCTTCACTGGTGTAATCTAAATCTAGTCCCATCACGTCTTGAGTCCAATAGGGCAAATTAGATGGGTTTTCCATTAGGTCACAGGTTATTTTTAAGATGTCTGTTCCGGTCGTTTTTTTTCTAGCCTTTGTTGCCAAGCAAAAGGATAGCAATTTTGCCAAATTACTTTCTGGTGGGATGGCTATTAGAAAGGCCATATTTTGTGCTATTACAAACTTGTCTAACTTCATTGGATATTTTCCTCTTCCTAGTTTTAAGGTACTCTCGTAAATAATTTTTTTCGCTCAATGAAAGCAACAGGACTTACGCTGCTTTCATTTTATTATACTATGTATAGTATTAAAGCGCTTCCGACGCCTATCACAAGTATAGTCTGTGCGTAAGTCCTAACAATTTATATTACCTCAAAATTAAATTTTTGTCTTATAGACATCGAATTTCCCTTGGCGGTAGAGATGCTAAGTATTTAGCATCTCTATTGAGAAGGCTGCGCGATTTGTCACAATTGAACGCTCAAGAAGTTATCAATAATTAGAGTAAAAGTTTGCGATGTTATGGTATAGTTTGGAAAAATACTACTGAACCTAATGGCTTTGGCATTCCCAATGAAGACGAGCTAGTAAATGTTCCGTAACAGTTTTAAATATCTGCTAATGAATGCGGCAGGGTGCATGGCTTTTTTAGTGAAAATGTTTTTTATATTGTCGGGCTAGACCCAGACCACAATCTTTACAGTTGAAATTATGATAAATTACCCACGGTCAGGACACGGCAGTGCCCTTTCCCTACAACATAATTGGGTGATAGTTACGTCTCTGGCGATCGCCTATTTTGAAGTAGGGCAGCGGCATTGCCTTGTCCGACTTGCTATTACGCGCAATCCGATTCCTAGAAACCGGGTTTTTTACCGATTCTGCGGGCTGCGACGAACTATTATCGTAAAAAAAATGGTTTCTGAACCCGATGCGTCCAGGACTAATTTTAAGAAAATTTGGCATAGAGAGCTGAAAAAAAATTAACGCTTAAAAAGCCTACTGCGAGTACGAGAATGATAAAGATGGCGATACTGAAAATAGACTTTAGCCGATCGGCAATTCCTGATTTTTCTGAGTTCATCGGTCAATTTTTGCAGTAAATTTTATCCGGGCAATTGAGAAACATTAAATTATACCAATGCGCGCACAAAAATGCAACTCCAGACAAGCTCCAAACCCCGATCGCCCTCAGTAGGTCGCATTTTTTGAACTTTTAATCTAAAATCTAAAATCTAAAATCTAAAATAGTCTTAGGCATTGTTCGGTTAGCCTGGGCAGCTATTGTCGATCGCCCGAACCCGATGACCCTAACTCCTGTAAAATAGAGGGCGCGTTGGGGCGAACCTTTTAACAGCCGGAATTGGGCGCGATCGCCCTCAGCTCCCAAATACATAATCGTATGTCAGTCATCCTTAGCTTACTGACAAAGGTAAAAATAGAAGAGTTTCAGGAAATAATCTAAAACATATAACTGAAAAAAGGATAGAAATCAATGCTCCACCCAGTCTCGCAACCTTACCAACAACGAGAAAATACTATGACTCAAAGAGCCGTGCGGAAGCCAAACCCCTATGTTGGAAACCAGTTGAGGCAAAGTTTTCCTCAAAGGCACTGGCTGGAGCTGGCAGAGTACGCCTCTCTGGCGGCCTCTGGTGTGGGTTCCCTGGCGGTGGCTGTGTCGGGCCAAGCTTTTTACGGGGTGGCTCCCCTAACTTTGGCTTTGTCCCTGAATGTTGCTAACAGATATCGGTTCGAGCAGCAAGTGCGGGTGCATCAAAATTCGGAAATGGCTCAAGTGCAAAAGTCTGTAAATAAGGTCGAAAAAACGGCGGTGACAGTAATTGTTAAATTGCGCAAGCAGTTGTCAGCAGATATTGCAGCGCTGCGCCAGCAAATGGCTGCACTGCCTGGGGCAGAAGGCTTTGAGGAGTCGATCGACATCCAGCGGCAGTTGCTGAGTTTAGGAGAGTCGGTAGCTTCTTTGCAAGAAATCGTGGCGTCTGCTGTACTCGATGTCCGCCAGCAGGTGAGCGCACAACTGCAAGATTTATCGGTTGACCAATCGGCGAATCTCCAAGCTGTGGAACAGGCTATAGAGCAACTGCAAAGCGCCACGCAAGGTTTGGCAGAAACTTCTATCACCCGAGACGACTGGGAAATAGTAAATACTCGATTTTTGGAAATCCAGAAAGTCATGGCCAATTTGCAAAGCCAACTGCAAGCTCCCGCGCACCAATCGACTGGTGATTTGTCAATCGTCCAAGCTCAAATCCACCGTTTGGAACACGAGCAGCAAGAAGTTGTCAAACCTCACCTCAAGCGCTTAATCTCGGTTGTCAAGGAGTTGCAGCAGAATAGTCAGTAGTTATTAGTCATTAGTCATTAGTCATTAGGAAGATTTTCTCACTCTCCGACTCTCCGACTCTACCGCGAATAGATCCCAACTTTTTCGACAAATGTGTTACAAAATGAAAAGCTAATCTGCGTAGTTTACCTGTTTTCAACTTGCTACAACAAAATTCTATGACTGCAACTGTCACTCTTGCTGATAACCCGTTACTAATCGGTCAAGGATTGCCTCCATTTGACGCGATCGAACCAGAGCAGGTAGTCCCCGCTGTTACCCAACTGCTGACCGAACTAGAAGCCTCGCTAGCGGCCTTAGAATCGTCTGTCGAGCCGACTTGGAGCGGCTTAGTAGAACCCTTGCAGCGGCTCGGAGAGCGTTTAAATTGGAGCTGGAGCATTGTCGGACATTTGATGGGCGTGAAAAATAGCCCGGAACTGCGATCGGCTCACGAAACAGTGCAGCCGGAAGTAGTAAAATTTTGGAGCAAGCTCAGTCAAAGCAAACCGCTTTATGAAGCTTTTAAAGCGCTGCGGGCTAGCGAAAATTGGGACAGCTTAGAGTCAGCTCAACAGCGAATTGTCGAAGCCGCTCTCCGAGACGCCCAACTCTCCGGCGTGGGTTTAGAAGGCGATCAAAAAGAGCGTTTTAATGCCATTCAATTAGAATTGGCAGAAATTACTACCCAATTTTCCAATCACGTCCTCGACGCTACCAAAGCATTCAGCATCACCCTCACAAACAAAGACGAAATTGACGGTTTGCCACCGAGTTTGTTGAGTTTAGCAGCTCAAGCCGCTCGCAGCGCGGGCGAAGAAAATGCGGATGCCGAAAACGGCCCTTGGCGGATTACTTTAGACTTTCCGAGTTACGGCCCTTTCATGCAGCACAGCACCCGCCGCGACTTGCGCGAAAAGTTGTACAAAGCTTTTATCAGCAGAGCAAGTAGTGGAGAATTGAATAACTGGCCGTTGACCGATCGAATTTTAGCTTTGCGCCAGGAAAAAGCTGCTTTGCTCGGGTTTAGCAGTTATGCCGAATTGAGCTTGGCGAGCAAAATGGCTCCCGACGTTGCAGCAGTGGAAGCTTTGTTAGAAGAATTGCGCTTAGCTAGTTACAGTGCTGCTGTCAAAGATTTAGAAGAATTGAAAGATTTTGCTGCCGAAAAAGGTGCGCCGGAAGCTAGGGATTTAAAGCACTGGGATATCGGTTTTTGGTCGGAACGGCGGCGGGAAGAAAAGTTTGCTTTTAGTGCCGAAGAATTGCGCCCTTACTTTGCTTTGCCGCAGGTATTAGAGGGGTTATTTGGATTAGTCAAGCGGCTGTTCGGCGTGACAGTAACTGCGGCGGACGGTCAAACTCCTGTGTGGCACAAAGATGTGCGCTATTTCCAAATAGATGACGAAGCAGGAAATAGGATCGCCAATTTCTATTTAGACCCCTACAGCCGCCCCGAGGAAAAGCGCGGCGGTGCTTGGATGGATGAGTGCGTGGTGCGCGCTAAATTTGTGGAAGCGTCAAAGACAACTACGCGGTTGCCGGTGGCTTATTTGGTGTGCAACCAAAGTCCTCCTGTTGACGGGAAACCGAGTTTAATGACTTTTTTGGAAGTCGAAACTTTGTTTCACGAATTCGGTCACGGTTTGCAGCATATGCTGACAACGGTAGACTATCCGGGGGCTTCGGGCATCAATAATGTTGAGTGGGATGCGGTGGAATTGCCGAGTCAATTTATGGAAAATTGGTGTTATGACCGCGCGACTTTGTTTGGGATGGCAAAGCATTACGAAACCGGGGAAACTTTGCCGGAACACTATTACCAAAAACTGCTAGCAGCGCGCCACTACATGAGTGGCACCGCCATGCTCAGGCAAGTACATTTTAGCAGCGTTGACATCGAATTGCACCACCGCTACCGATCGGGCGGCAGCGAAACTGTGGCCGATGTCCGCAACCGCATCGCTAAAACTACGACTGTTTTGCCTCCTCTGGAAGAAGACGCATTTTTGTGCGCTTTCGGACACATTTTTGCGGGCGGCTATGCGGCGGGGTATTACAGTTATAAATGGGCGGAAGTCCTTAGCGCTGATGCTTTTGCGGCGTTTGAGGAAGCGGGTTTGGAAGATGAAATTGCGATCGCATCTACAGGCAAGCGCTTCCGAGATACAGTGTTGGGATTGGGCGGCAGTTTGCACCCGATGGAAGTGTTTAAAACTTTCCGGGGACGCGAACCGAGCACTAAAGCTTTGTTGAGGCACAGCGGTTTAGTTGCGGCTTAATTAAGTGTGGAATAACTGCGGATTAATGCGGGTGAATTTATCTGCATTAATCCCTGTTTTTTGTTAAACAAGATTTAGGCATATCTTGTATGTGTAGGGTGCGGTGTGGATGAAGTCTTACCGCTATTCAGCAGATTCCGGGTTTATGAAGCACACAACAGATCGTTCGTTCCCCGTAGGACACGGCATTGCCGTGTCCCTACAATTCATAAACCTGGAACACGCTATAATTCATGCGTAAAACTTTTTGCGTAATTTTTATTGTTATTTTTGCGTAAGTTTTATTATTATAAAATTGATAATTCGACCCACACTTTTTTTATTGGTATTAATAGGACTAAAATTATCGCTACAAACCCATTTTATTGTAGAACATCATGCAATAAACATCTGTAGTTTGGCAGATCATCCCCAATCTTGTGGTGAAAAATCGGGCAGAAAGTGCGATCGCCAGCAGATTTTTGTTTAGGTTGAAGGCTCATCAAACCCGCATTTGCAAATATTTGCTGTCATTGAGCACTGATTATACTTAACTTTCCCTCTCCCTGAAATTAACTTTATATTTCGCAATATTTAATGGTTGTTTTCTCGATACAGCTAATGCTTTTATTAGCAACTAAAAATCGACGGTTTTACCGAATCTTTAAGATAGAGCGGCAACAGCGAGTATTTTTTAAATTTTTGATGAAGAACAGGGTAATCGGCGTCAAGTGGGTCAAAAAATTAGGTATAAACTAAAACACTTAGTTGGGATTAATTTAAGGATTGTCAGAAAAAATCTTTGTATATTATATGATAAAAAGTAAGGATTGATAGTCAATCGTTCACCTACAGATTAAGATTTTCATGGATATTCAATTAATTAATATCGGTTTTGGTAACATTGTGTCTGCTAATCGAGTGATTGCCATTGTCAGTCCCGAGTCAGCGCCAATTAAGCGGATTATTACTGATGCGCGGGAGCGGGGACAACTGGTTGACGCAACTTACGGCCGCCGCACGAGAGCGGTAATTATTACAGATTCGAGTCACGTCATCCTCTCGGCGATTCAGCCGGAAACTGTTGCTAATCGTTTTGCGATCGGCAAAGACGCTCAAGGTCGGGATGATTGAGGTTGGTCAGTTGCAATTTAAGCGTTTACAGTCTAAAGTAAGCGGAAACTTAAATTGTTACACGTTTCTATTCTAAAAATGAAATCCGGTAAATTAATTGTTCTGACGGGGCCTAGCGGTGTGGGGAAAGGCACCTTATTACGATCGCTCCTCAATCGCCATCCCGAATTGTATCTTTCGGTATCGGTGACAACTCGATCGCCCCGTGAGGGAGAAATTGAGGGAAAGCATTACTATTTTGTCAGCCGCAGCCGCTTTGAACAAATGGTTGAGGCTGGAGAATTGGCCGAATCGGCCGAGTTTGCCGGTAATTTTTACGGTACTCCTTATTTGGGTCTCAAACAAGGAATCGGTGAGGGAAAATCGGTAATCCTGGAACTTGAGCTGGAAGGGGCGAGGCAAATTAGGAATAATTTTCCAGAGGCGCTGCGAATTTTTATTTTACCTCCTTCTTGGGATGAGTTGGAACGGCGCTTGCGGAGTCGGGGTCAAGATTCCGAAAGTGCGATCGCCCGTCGGTTGCTGCGGGCTAAAGAGGAAATTGAAGCTGCGGGGGAATTTGATTTTCAGGTTGTTAATGATGATTTAGAAGTTGCTTTGAAAAAACTGGAATCCATATTGTTTGTTAGCGACGGAAAATGAGCGGATGGGGAAAATTTTTGAGTTTCGACTTGGGAGATGGGAAGAAAGAGATAGAATTTGATGATTTTCCTAGCTCCAATTTTCTTCGCTTGGGCGATGTACAGATTCTTTGCTCGCGAGTGGGACGAATCGCACTTGGATATTCGGAGCGATGCAACCAAATAGGATATTACCAATTACCAATTACCAATTACCCATTTTTCAGTCCGGGCTAAAATTTCGCTACTTTGTTTGATAGCAACACAAACTTTTAAATTCAATTCCAGAATATTTAAGGAAGGCGGAAATTTCCTGAGCGGTTCGATTTCGCGAGCAGAACAGCCCAACATTTCCATATAAGCTAGCGTCCACCCAATAGCTGCAATATCGTCTACATTGCCAGTACCCTCGCACAGGTGACAGCTAATTTCGCCCTCCGACCCGCACTCGGGACAAACCCAATTTTCCAGTTGTGAATAGGGCTGATTTGTGCGAGTTGCGGATGCAATTGTTAATGCTTTAATATGATTTTGAACTACTTGTTTAAAACCTCGGCTTTGGTTGCTGCGGCGGTCAGAATTGCCCTGCGATCTCCCGATTTCTTCTGCTGGCTGTTGAAACGAAGGAAGAGATGCTGTTTGGTTCTCCCTGGTTACTCTAGATTCGCCTAGGTTCGCAGTTAGCTGAATACCATAGCCTTTCGACTCCGAAGTCTGAGAGTGGTTGAGTGCGCTGGAGGAATCGGGTTCGCAAGTTGTGAAGGATGTTTCTATTTGATCGGCAAAATCTTGCATTGAGAGATGATGTTCGATCGCCAAAGACCAAGTTCTTTTATGTCGGAGGTCGCCATATTTTCTGGCTTCGGCCTCAGTAATGCCGATCGCCGCAGCCTCTTGGCGCAGCACATTCATCGAAGTTGTTGTATCTGATATCATGAGTTTGTTTGCAGTTAATTTACGATCTGCCGATCGGTATACAAATAAATTACCTTAGATCTAGTACAATAGTCCGGACTATTTTTATATCCTAGTCTGAAACCATTGATTTTCCGTTAGGAACTAGATTGCGCAATCGCCCTGAAACCCCTATTTTACGGTTGGCAATCACACACTGTCCGAAGTATTGATAGTAGCCTAAATCTCAAATCTCAAATCTAAAATCTAAAATCTAAAATAGGATGACTTCAATTCTTCCCGATACAGCGTTGTCTGTTGCCGGACTAACATCTTACCTGCAAGACTTGTTGGAGGGCGATCGCAACCTGCAATCAGTTTGGCTCACAGGCGAGGTGTCCAACGTTTCGCAGCACCCCAGCGGCTGCTTTTTCACTCTGTGCGACACCGACAAAAGCGCTGCCATTCGCTGCGTGGTGTGGAATTCTCAGCGGCAAAAATTGGTGCAAATGCCCGCAAAAGGAGAACAGTTGCTGGTTTTGGGAAGCATCCGGGTTTACAAAAATCGCGGCGAGTACCAGTTGACTGTTGTGCAATCGCTACCGGCTGGGGAAGGATTGCAGGCTTTGCGGTTGCAGCAATTGCGATCGCGCTTGGATGCTGAGGGTTTCTTCGATCCCGCTAGAAAGCGCCCGATTCCCCCACACCCGCAAATTGTCGCCGTGGTGACATCCGATACCGGTGCTGCTTGGGGGGACATTCAGCGCACTCTAGCCCAAAGGTATCCTGGTTTGCGGGTATTGCTGTCGCCGACAGGAGTGCAGGGAGAATTGGCTGCTGCTGCCATTGCTAGGGCGATCGCTCGGGTAGAATTGGACGGTAGGGCTGATGCGATCGTTTTAGCGCGCGGCGGCGGTTCTGCGGAAGATTTGGCTTGTTTTAATGATGAGAGAGTTGTCAGGGCGATCGCGAATTGTGCGATTCCAATTATTACAGGTATCGGGCACGAAAGAGACGAATCTCTCGCCGATTTAGTAGCAGATAAACGAGCCCACACTCCCACTGCGGCGGCGGCTCAAGCTGTACCAATTTTGGCAGATCTTTACTTAGAACACAAGCAGCGAATAGTCAATTTAGCAAACGCTGTGCGGGCAAGATTTCAGACAGAAGAAGAGCATTTGCAACTGTTACAAAATCGATTAAAACGCTTGCCTGCCACATCCCGAACTTTGCGGCAAGTAACTGGTAAACTGGAGGTATTGCAAGAAAAGTTATCGGCACTGAATCCAGCAGCGGTTTTGCAAAGGGGTTATGCGGCGGTAATGCAAAGTGACGGTACGATCCTCCGCACAACTGACGGTTTGGAATTGGGAGAAGAATTGACTGTGAGGTTGAGTGGGGGCGTGCTGAAAGTTAAGATTGTAGAAGTATTGGATGCAGAAGAAAAGTTATGATTGATTCGCAGTTGCGCCAGTCTGACTGGAATTATGAGGAAACGGTCGATCGAATTGAAGCGATTATCGATCGGGTGGAATCGGGAGAGTTGCCTCTAGAAGAGGTTTTCGAGCAGTTTGCGGTGGCTTTGGAGTGTTGGCAGGAGTGCGAAAGTTTTTTGGCGCGGAGGAAGGAACAGATGGATTTGTCGATCGAGCTTTTAGCTGCGGAACCCGATTTTTAAGCGCAGATGAACGGGGATTAGGCCGATAAATGTAGAGAAAATAGTGCGTTTTGCTGAAAATCCGACAGGGAATGAATTTCCTGTCAGAATGTGTGTCTGACGTGTTTCTTGACATAATTAGGGTTTGCTGAAAAAGTTATAAAAAGCAGGGGGTGAGAAATGAAGAAGAGGCCCGTCTTCCTCACATAATAAGCCCTGCTTTACTTCGATTATTTAATTCATAGCTAAAGTTAATCCTTCTCGATAAAATCATAATATTTGGGAAAAATTGACACAAAAAAAGACAGTAAAACTGCCTCAGCAGCTTCACCAGGTTAATCACTAAAAATGTAAGAGTAATGGAAGTTTCAGAAGTATTAGATAGTTTAGCCATGACTCGATTCAGACTAAATCTTCTTTTGCCCTGTCCAAATTTTCCCTCAATTTCGTTGCGAATTCGCTCGTCTTTTTGTGCTTGTTTTTTAGCTTGAAGGCTGACTTGGGCAGGAGGTCTTCCTAACGGAGGACCGCTGAGTCTAATTCCTCTTTCTTTACACGCCCGCTCGATTGACTCGGGTGCGATAAATTTTATCGGCGTGAACCGATTCCGGGTAAACTCCCGTATATAGCCTTTCTCAGAAAGATGAGGTACAATAACAACAGTGTGTAAACCAGTTAAAAATATTTGATGATGTAACCTG
>NZ_JAUBPO010000125.1:0-17197 GCF_036700785.1 Microcoleus sp. S28C3
ATGTTTTCATTAGTTTTGAATACAAAATGATATTTTGTGATTATTTATTGTACCAAATTACAGCGGGAACCGCTGTATGAGCCACAAGTCTTGACAGCATCATGTGAAAACATTGAACTAGACTGTGCAACACATTTAGCAGTGTCTACCTTGGCGTTTTGACAGACCGTGACTGCATCATGAGAAAACATCCATGTAGCAGATTGCAAACATTCAGATGTGTAAGGCGTTGGATTTTTACAAACATTGACTGCATCATGAGAAAACATCCACTTAGCAGATTTTAAGCATTCACTTTTCGTATTACTGGTATTTGATGATGAGGTGTTTTGTTGATTGCTAGAGGCGACTTGAACTTCGGGAGGATTTTTCCTCCAATCGCTAAACTCCCAATCGCTAGAAGAGGTCGCGATCGCCAAAATTCCACTGCCGATCAAAACAAGTAGGACGGTTAATGATGCAATGGCAATAAAAGTCGTTGACTTTCTTAGAGTATTAGATTTTGTCCCTACATAGCTATAAAGCACAGACCCTAAAGTCCAGGTAAACACAATTACTATGATCCAAAGAACTCTTGATTCTGAGGCAATTAGATCTGAAGCTACCGCATCTATCATGCTCCAGATCGGATGAATTAAAGTCCAGTAAAAAAAGAGTCCAATAATGAAAATCCCGGCTACGATTAGCAAAAAGCAAGAAAAATAGAACAAAACAAGCTTCATATGATTCTATTTAGTTAAGAATGAACATTGCCCTGAACAAGCATACATAGTGTTTTCAAATGTTCGCGAACAGCAATCTGCTCAGAAGACCGTCGAGCAAGGGGATAGCTTTTACATCCCAGATTAAAACACCATTTATTTAAGTACACCTACACATTGTTATGTTAGATTTCCCAAAAAGTCTTGTTTGTCGGGGAAAAATTACTTCGAGTCATGAAACGACTCCTCTTAAGGTAAGCTAACGTACTAGAGAATCAAGGATTGATACCCAATTACTCGCGCGAAAGTGACTTAATTGTCGATCGCATCCCTTCGCCGCTGGCTGTAGCGTTTCAATTCATCAATTAAGTGAGTATCGTTAGAAGCTGTTCTCGCGCCCGCTTCCGCCGCCCACCGCTTCAAATCTTCAATTTGCGATCGCGCGATGGCAGCTAAAGGTACTGTATCCTCGATCGACCTCAAAATATCCTCCGTCATCAAATCCCGGCGCTGTCCGTTTACAAACGTTCCAAAGGCCCGATACAACCCATCTATTACCACTTGTTCAATTTCTGCACCGCTAAAATTCTCAGCGCGTTTCGCCAAAACTTCCAAATCAAACTCGCGCAATCTAGTCGGCCGCAAACGCTGCAAATGCACTTTAAAAATATCTTGCCGTTCCGATTCAGAGGGCAAATTTAAAAAGAAAATTTCATCAAACCTGCCCTTTCTCAGCAACTCAGCCGGCAAAATCCTGACGTTATTTGCAGTTGCGACGATAAACACCGGACTGGTTTTTTCCTGCATCCAAGTGATCAAACTACCGAATACCCGGCGCGAAGTTCCCGAGTCGCCGTCGCCACCGCTGATAATGTTGCCGAAGGCTTTATCTATTTCATCGATCCACAAAACGCAAGGTGCGATCGCCTCTGCTAATTGTATCATTTGCCTGACGCGGCTTTCGCTTTCGCCTACCACGCCGCCAAACAATCTCCCAGTATCCAATCGTAGCAGCGGCAAACGCCATTCGCAAGCAATAGTTTTCGCAGATAAAGATTTGCCCGTTCCTTGAATTCCTACTAATAAAACTCCTTTCGGATTCGGTATACCGTAGCGGCGCGCTTCGTCAGTAAAAGCATCTTGCCGCATCTTTACCCACTGTTTCAAATTCTCCAAGCCGCCCACACTTTTTAGGGATTCTCTGGAGTTAAAAAACTCCAGAATGCCCGTTTGGCGAATTGCTTGCTGTTTTTCCTCCAAAACTCCGTCAATATCTGACTCGTTAATTTGCTGTTTGGCCGCCAAAGCTTTAGCCAAAACTCGCCCGATTCTAGCGCGACTCAAACCCTGACAAGCTTTAACCAACTGTTCCCTTGCTAAACCGCTAACTTGCAACTGTTGCGGCTTTTCCACAACGTGGGAAATTAAACTGTCGATTTCTTGGACGTTGGGCAAAGGAAAATCAATTACTGTGACTTCTTCTTTCAATTCCTCCGGCAATTCCAGCGTGTGAGAAGTAAGAACTATAGTTTTTTTGCTGCGCTTCAATTCCCGCGTTAAATTCCGCAATTCTCGCACTACTGCCGCGCTTTTTTCGCTGTATGGATATTTCAAAACAGGGTGCAAATCCCGCAGTACAAATATGGTATATTCTTCAACAGCAGTTTTGCTGACGCGATCGAGCGCCGCCATTACCGAACCTTTCCCAGAACCGTTATCCTCCCAGCCGCGCACGAGATCCCAGAACAACACCCGGCGCGCGGGAGTTACTTGCAGCGCTACTTGGGCAATTACGGCTTCGACCGGTTCCTCCTCCGCGCCGACAATGTACAGCAGCGAATAGCGGGCGCGAATCATCAAATCTAGTCGTTTTACGAGGGCCTCGAAATGGTTATTTTTACTGCCATTGACGACATCTAATGCTTTGGGGTTTGGGTAATTTTCTGTCATTTTATTGGATCTTGTAGAGGAAAATTAAACTTTATTAAATATTTTGTTCGCAGTCAGGATTTTAGTCTTTAAAATGATTTAACCCAACTAAAGGTTTGTAGTAAGGAGGTTAGTCCTTAACAACTATTTAACCGGACTAAATTCCGTACTGCAAACGTTAAAATTATAACAGCCTAGTACGCAATTGACTACTTAGCAACTTTTCGAGCTTGTTTCACCATTTCAATGAGAGTGTTGTGAGCATCTTCGGCATCTTTTAAAGTGCGATCGAAATTTACTCTGACAGGCACTGTTTCGTCATTAACTTTAGCGGTTAAATCCATGCCGTTGGCATCAATAGCGAGCATTTGAGCTTCCGTTGCCTGCGGTTGGTCGCCAAATGCTTGAGCGTAGAGCACGACAGCACTAGCGTGGTCTTCGTTCATGTGAGTGCAGATGCGATCGCTAATCTCAGTGGAAAACGGTTCTGACATGGGAGATTCCTCAGATGCAATATCGATCGATTGTACTGCGATCGGTACAAAGTTTTCAAGAGCGATGAATTGCCTCAAGATTTATCAGTGATAAATAACTAAGTTATATCCGCGTTAATCGGCGTTCATCTGCGGTAAAAAATCCCATCATTCAACTACAATGATAAAATATTACTTTCTCAATATAGGATACTCACATGAACGACTCTAGCGCTTATATCGAACTATTCAAAATATTTCCTCCCCGACCCATAACTGCTGAGGATGAATTAATTGCAACTCAAAAAGCGATCGATTCTCTGTTGGACAAAGGCGAACTGACTTCAGACGAACGCGACTATCTAAACGTACTTGGAACTCTGGTTTATGAATACGATCAAACTTTAGAACCCATACCTGACATTTATGGGATAGAACTGTTAAAAACTTTAATCGCAGAATTTGATCTGAGACAAAAAGACCTAGTTCCTATTTTTAAAACCGAGTCTATTGTCTCAGATATCTTCCATGAAAAGCGTCAACTTACAACAGAACACATACAAAAACTTGCAGAGTTTTTCAGTATCTCGCCGGCTGTTTTCTTTCCACTGCCTCAAGTTGTTGGTAATGCTGTCTAAAATTGTTTGTAGTAAGGAATTTAGTCCTTATTGACTAAAAGCTTTCATAGAGGACGAGCGTTCTCACTACAAACTGCACAGCCTAACTAAAAGATCGATCGTCAAACGGCAATTCATCAAACAGCGGAGCCATATCAGAGTCTGCAACAGTATCAGACTTCGCAACGGTTGGCTTAACAGAATTCACCTTGGCTACCGATAACTTGGCCGCAGGTTCCGATTTCTGTAGGTTAACTACAGGTAATTCTGCTCCATTTTCTCCATTTTTGCTCGTTTGATTCCACATCATCATCCCCAACAAACCGTCAACTAAACCCCCACTGCTACCGTTGCCGCTAACCGCAACATCTGGCACAACTCGCACGTTGCGATCGCCTATAATTTGCATTAACTGCAAAGCTGTATAACCAGAACCTCCCAAAGCCACAACACCCGCGCGATAAGCTTCAGCTTGAGCATTTCCCTTCACCCGAATCGACTCAGCTTCGCCTTGAGCTTGTTTCACCTGAGAATTCGCTTTCAACTCAGAAATCTTCACGCCTTGTTCCGATTTCACCATCTCTTGTTGAATCTCAGCCAGCGCCGTTTCCCGCACCAATTGTTGCCGCTGAGTTTGTGCTACTTGCTGCACCTCATAAGTCTTGCACTGTTCCTCAGCAATTTTGCGATCTGTTTGAGTTTGCATCAACTCTGCAGGCGGCAAAATATCCCCGATTAAAGTATCAATTGCCTGCACGTCGTAGGTGCGCAAAGCTGCTTTGATATACTCGGCGGCTTCCGCTTGCCTGCCGCTTCTTGCGGAGAGAAAATCTAATACAGAATAAGCTTGAGCCGAATTGCGGAAATAATTGCCGATTGTCGGCTGCAAAACGTGGTCTACTAAATTCTGCATCGAACCGACGCGAGAAATCACTTTTGGAGCATCCAAAGCGCCGACGTGAATAATCTGAGCTACTTCTAAATCAAAGGCAAAACCGTCTTGAGAACGCACCGTTAAAGACGAAAGTTTAGAATCGTAACTGTGCCTTTCTGTTTTGCCAGACCAATTCAATACTATATTAGTAGTCGGCACTAACTCTACTTTTAAAATGCGAGTATTCAGCGGATGTTTACCCGGATAAAGGGGAGTTACCCACACCCCTTTATTGCCCACATTTACTAAATTTCCATGAGTGAAAGCAGCGCCGCTCACATCTTCTGAGGTTTTGCCGACATAAGAAATCACCGCGCCGACATAGCCGATCGGGATTTCGGTCATCGCCACTTGGTCAACCCCGACAAACCAAGGATTTAAGTTCCACGAACCGGAAAGCAAAACCTGTTCCTGCAAACCGCGTCGCCCGCCAGCGGCGATAAATTTTTGCGCGTTTTGGAAGTTGTCGTGATTCGGAATAATCGGGCCAGCAATTTCGCCATCTTGAATCGGAACGCCGTCAAAAGTTGTGACAATTCCCACTCTATCTGGGGCAATTGTGTACAGCTTTAACTGTTCGGCTGTCATCCCGTGTTTGGGAGCGTTTGCTGCTGTAATTACTGTAAATAATGCTGTATTAATTCTATAGCTACCGCCAGTCACGATACCGAGTTGCCTACCTTTTTCGCCGCCCCCAAGGAGGAATTTGCGAGCATCTTGAAAATTGTCGCATTCTGTGATTTTGCCGAGGATGCGCTGCGGTGGAATTGACTGACCGCCTGCTGCGATAATGAGAGCAATTTCACCTTGGGGAACTACAGTCAGAGACTCTTTGCGAACGTTGTACTGCAAAGGCCAATAACCCCAGTGCCAACCGGGAGGCAAAGTATCAGCTTGATATCCCGCTTCTCCGTTTAAAGCAATTAAATCTCCGGGGGGTAAAGACTTGCCGCCAAAGCTAAACTTTTTACTGACAATGCCAACTTCGCGATCGCCAATTACTACCAATCCGCCAAAAAATAGCGGCAGCACCAGAATAATTATCATACTGCCGATCGCGATCGGAATAAATCCGCCCGGATCGAGCTGCATTGTCTGCACGGGAACAGTGCTGCGTAACTGCCCTAACTGCAAGCTAGAATCAGGTTTTGCTGCTAGCTGAGTCGAGGTTTGATTTGCGGGGGGGATATTGCTAGCGGCTAATACCGGCGAGGGTTTCAAACTGCTAATTGCACTAAAAGCTAAAGACGCCGAAACAGCGGCTGCAAACTGTTTTAAAACGCGGACTTTGACTTGAGAGTTGGACAAAAATGAATAAAGCATTTTTTTGAGCAGGGCTAATTTGTCCTAGGAGTTCCAGCTTAGCCTTACTAAAAAGTTTTTACCTAAAGCTTAAGGTCTTATTTATCATTATTTGCCGTCATAATAGTCATATTTTTCAGTAAAAATACTTAATATAAACTCAAAAACCATCAGTCATCAATCAAGGCGTAAGGCTCGCAGTGTACACCCTAGTGATGACTAATGACTAATGACTAATAACTAAGCGCTCTAAACAAACTGACCCGTTCCGGTCGATCGCACGCGGCGAATTCCAATCACCGACGGCATCGGCGATCGGCGCCGATCGTTTTCAATATTACTCGGCCACAAACTGCCCCGAGAAACACTACGAGTTTGATTAAAAACAGCACCGTTTAAATCCAACATTTCAATTTGCCGACTCAGTACAGTACCGTCATCGATCGGGCAATCTTCCCCAGGATGCTGCACCGAAAGCAACAGCGTATCTCCGACAAAAGTCGGCCCCGTCATTTCGCACCGATTCGGCCCTTGAGCAAACGGAATTACACTTCCTGCATTCGGGCCGGAAGTCGGAATGTAAAACAGCCAATTGTTGCCGAAAACACCCGTAAAATCCGATATATTTCCTGTCTTTTTATGGTCGATCGCCGTTGGCTTTCCAGCCGCACCGATATCAAAACCGTTGTGCGTGGGAGTAGACATATCAGTGACACCCCAAACATTACCTTGAGTGTCAAAAACCAAATTGTCAACACTAGCAAATCCCGCCCCAGCTACCGCACCAGCTTCTCCACCTTGAGCAAAACGCTGCCAGCGGAACGTCAAACCCGCACCGTCGGGACTGTCTTCAATTATTTTGTAAATTCCTCCAGACTGCTGGGTGCTATTGAGTCCGGCAGTGTATTTAGCAACAGTAAAAATCCGAGAATCTGGATAACCGTCGCTACCCGGTGCGCCGTCAGTATAGGAAATGAAAACTTCCTTAGTAGTAGGATTAATTTCCAAATCTTCAGGCCGCGCTGTCGGAGTGCCGCCAATCAAATTAGCGGCATGAAAAGCATCAACTAAAACCGCACCTTGGCTGGTGTAGAAATTAGCAAGACTTTTATTTTTGTAGCCAGGAAGTGCTGTTGCTTCATTAGTTGTATCCATCACAAAAGAACCGCCGTCTTCGGTTTGACCTGCAATTCCGGCGCGTTTGGGCAAGCGAGTATTTGCATCTCTTTGAGCCTTGCCGAAACTTGCCAATTCTGCTTCGCCAACTTTAGAAGGGCTCACTGGATTTGTGGGGCTATTTAATGCCAGCGGCAGCCATCTTCCCACACCGTTGCGGTTGTATTGGGCAACGTACAAAACGCCATCTTCAAATAATCGGCTGTTGTTTCTATCTGCGGGATTTGTAACAGTACCGTTGCTGACAAATTTCCAGGTGTGTCCGCCGCGCCGATCGTCCCCCATGTACACTACTAATTTGCGACCTGCTTCGGCGCGAATCGCGACGTTTTCGTGGCGGAAACGGCCCAAAGAGGTATGTTTGCGGGGGCGAAAATTCGGATCTTGGGGATCGACTTCTACCATCCAGCCGTATTTTTCCCCGACTAAGCCGAATTCCTCGCCCGTAGTGCCCTTGGCGTAGCTGGTTTGGCCGCCGTTGGGTTTGATGTTTTCTTGAACTCCCACGAAGAATAGTTCGCTACCTTGGAAGTTTTCTTCGGCAGAGAGGATTGTGCCCCAAGGGGTTGTGCCGCCGGAACAGTTGTAGGCTGTGCCGATGATGCGGTTTCCGAGTCCGTCGCTGTTGACTTGCGCGAAGACTTGGGTGGCTGCAGGGCCCGTGCCTGTGAGATAGTTATTGTCGCCTTGTCTGGTTCCCCAGGAAGTCACATCTTTGTATTTGTCGGTACGCTGGCTGTTGATTGCGAGGCCGGAAAGTCCGTGGATACGGCGGTTGAGGGAGTCGCGGGCGATCGCCCCAAAGCGTCCATCAGCTTGTTTGGTAATGCGGACGATCGAACCACCGAGATTGTACAGAAATTCGCCGAGGGTAGCCCGATTTTTTACGGATAAGTCTATACCGAGGACGGCGCGATCCGTTGCTGGAAATGATGCCACATCAGACGGCGCTTCCGGTGCCACTGTTGACATCGGGAAGGATACGTACTCGTGGTTAACCCAGAGATAACCGTCGTCACTGCTGCCGCCAAGACCTACAAAGCCCGTGTAGTCGTTGTTGTAGCCGAAATAGTCTGCCGGATCTGGGAAAACTCGATCGCCCCAGCGGAGAATCACGTACCGTTCGTATTCCGGCGGCACAACCACATCGTCAACAACGCTGTAGCTGGTTAATTTAGTATTCTGGGAGGCTGCCATTACGGTGCCCTGTCCGTTTAGGCCCGTCGGTATGAAGCTGGACAATTCTTGATAAACTGGCAGCGGGTGAGGAAGTCTTAATGGAGTGAAAGATAGCGGCCTGACAACAGCTTCGACTGAGGTGGAATTGATGCCGAATAGTGTTTTAGTTAGTTGAGGGGCAAGCACAGTGGTAGCTGCACTGCTACCGAAGAAAATTAACAGTTGTCGGCGAGTTATTTTAGACATAAATTCCTTATTCAACCCAACATCCCTAATCAAATGATTCCGTATGCAACTTTATCACCGTTAAATTAAGGGGAGTTAACCTGAAGGTTAATTAAAATCACATTTTATTTTGGTTAATAATAAGTTAAATAGATTTGTTAGTGGTTATTTTTTAGCGGTTATTGGTTGTTTGTTGTTTGTTACCAATGCCCCATGCCCCCTGCCCGATTACCACTATTTCAATCATCTCGAAAACCCGGATCGTTTTGTCGGGAGGCCGATCGGCTGGGCGCAGGTACGTTAATCACTTGCGAAAACCCAGAATTTGCGCCCGAAGTATTGCCGTCTCTGAATCCCAGCAGCAATTGAGCATCGGCAAAATATCTAGTCCACTGTTCGATTCTGGAATCTTTTTGCCAGTCGTGGCGGGATACTCTCGATCGCAAAACCGGAACTCTTTGCCGGCTGCGATCGGCTGTAATGATGATTGTAACTTCTGTTAATGCCGGATTTTCTTGAAA
Organism: Microcoleus sp. S28C3; assembly: GCF_036700785.1. Classification (NCBI taxonomy): domain Bacteria; kingdom Bacillati; phylum Cyanobacteriota; class Cyanophyceae; order Oscillatoriales; family Microcoleaceae; genus Microcoleus; species Microcoleus sp. S28C3. Next base: position 9,058 of record NZ_JAUBPO010000125.1, read on the forward strand.
CTCGCGGGCGATCGACTCTTTGGCTAAATCTTCCGCCTGCTGCATTAAACTCGCAAAAGATTGACTGCCGTTCGACTCTAGGGTAAGATAGCTTTCCTTAGTTTCTGCTAAAGATACTGATATACTTGCGGTAAAAATGACCGTTGCCAAAATCCAGGCTGAAAATAAGCGTCGGTGGAAACTCATTATTTTTTAACTAAATGCTGACATCTGTCAATCATAATCAATAAAAATTAACACTCAATTAAGCTAGGATTAAAATAATATTTTGTATAATCAGACTTTGCCGAAAATAAGGCTTCTAGGCTAGATAACTAAACCCTTTTTTATTCTTCCTTCTTCCCTCTTCCTTCTTCCCTTTTCTATCTTCCTTCTTCCTTCTTCTATCTTCCTTCTTCCTTCTTCCTTCTTCCTTCTTCTTTATGAAATTAACAAAATGCGCCATCGCCCTTGGTAGCAATTTAGGCGACTCCCTCGCCACACTCAAAAGCGCGATCGTAACCCTCAAAAACACCCCAGAAATCGCAGTAAAATCCCATTCAAGCTGGTATCAAACCGCCCCCGTCGGGCCGCCCCAACCCGATTACATCAACGCCTGTGCAATCCTAGAAGTTGCACTAGAACCCGAACAATTGCTAGCAAATTTATTAGAAATTGAGAGAAAATTTAATCGAATTCGCCGAGAAAAATGGGGGCCGAGAACCCTCGACCTAGATTTGCTGCTGTACGACAATTTAATCCTAGAAACTCCGACACTGACTCTACCTCATCCCCGGATGACCGAAAGAGCTTTTGTATTAGTACCTTTAGCAGAAATTGCCCCTGATTGGGTGCATCCGGTGGCAAAAAGTGCGATCGCCCAACTCCTGCAAACTACAGACTGTTCCGGAGTGCAAAAATTACCACTGTAAAAATTTAGCACAGTTCAGGGATCGTACCAGTTTTCCAAAAAATGCAACCGTAGGTAAGCTCGAAACAGTGATAGTTATCAGTCATTCCCAATCTAAAATCTAAAATCTAAAATCTAAAATCCTATGAGATCGCCTATGATGTCTTAAATCAGTGCTCTCTAACATTATTCGCTTCTTGCTTATGCCGATCGGTCAAGAACTACCCCAACTCCTCAAACAGCGCCTATTTTACCAAGGGCGGAAATTTAACTTTGACGTAGCCACCCTCCGCCTTCCCAACGGTTCCGAAGGCGAGTGGGAATGTATTCGCCACCCGGGCGGAGCACTTGCAGTTCCCGTCACACCCGAAGGTAAACTCGTCTTGGTGCGACAATACCGCTTTGCCACAAAAGGGCGAATTTTAGAATTTCCCGCTGGTACGGTAGAAATTAATGAAAATCCCGCCGAAACTATTAAACGCGAAATCGAAGAAGAAACCGGATATCGCGCGGGAAAATGGCAGAACTTAGGGCAATTTTTTCTCGCCCCCGGTTATTCCGACGAAATCATTTATGCTTTTTTAGCCCAAGATTTGGAAAAACTGGAAAAGCCACCAGCACATGACGATGATGAAGACATGGAAACAGTTCTATTTACCCCTGAAGAATTAGAAAAAGCTATCTTAGCTGGCGAACCAATTGACGCGAAATCAATTTCTAGCTTTTTCTTGGCGCGTCCATTTTTGACTTAAATAGGACTGACTAAAAAAACCCGGTTTCTTATAATAATCGTGCATCAAACCGATAAATCTTAACTTAGAAACCGGGTTTTTGACCCCGCGTGTGTCCGGGACTGTAAAATCTAAAATCTAAAATCTAAAATCTAAAATCGAATGTCCGATCTAATTTTATTTTGGCACCGCCGCGACTTGCGTATTTCTGACAACATCGGACTGGCAGCAGCGCGCCAGCAAAGCCCTAAAGTAGTTGGGATTTTTTGTCTCGATCGCAATATCCTAAATCGCGATGACGTAGCGCCAGCCAGAGTCACCTACATGATCGGCTGCTTGCAAAAACTTCAGCAGCGTTACAGCGAAGCAGGCAGCCAATTGCTGATAATTCAAGATGACCCGAGTCTAGGAATACCGAAATTAGCAACAGCGATAAATGCTCAAGCAGTATTTTGGAACTGGGATGTCGAACCCTACGCAAAACAGCGCGATCGTTCCGTATCAAGCGCCCTCCAACAAGCAGGAATTCAAGTTCAAAATTTCTGGGATCAAGTCCTGCACGCCCCAGATGAAATTCGCAGCGGTACAGGGACTCCCTACACAGTTTATACACCATTTTGGAAAAAATGGAACAGTAAACCCAAAGCCCAACCAGTAGAGACACTGCCGATAACTTATCTGGAATTAATGACCGGATTAACCGCAGAAGAACAAGAAATCGCTCACCAAGCAGGTGCAATTGAAACACTGCCAACTGCCTCTAGTTTAGGATTTATCTGGGAAAACCCATTAGTAATAGAACCCGGAGAAGATGCAGCGAAAAAAAAATTAGAAGAATTTTGCGAGATCGCAATTTACGAATATCAAGAACAGCGCAATTTCCCCGCAACTAACGGCACATCCCAACTCAGCGCCGCCCTCAAATTTGGTGCAATTGGCATCCGCACGGTTTGGCAAGCTACCCAGATAGTAATGGAAACTTGCCGCAACGAAGAAGCGTGCACAAGCATCGGGACTTGGCAACAGGAAATAGCGTGGCGGGAATTTTACCAACACGCCATGTATAACTTCCCAGAACTAGCAGACGGCCCCTACCGTCCAGCATTCAAAGACTTTCCGTGGGAGAACGATGAAAAGCTTTTTCAAGCTTGGTGTCGGGGCAAAACTGGCTATCCTATTATTGACGCGGCAATGCGGCAGTTAAATCAGACAGGTTGGATGCACAATCGCTGCCGCATGATAGTCGCTAGCTTCCTCACCAAAGATTTAATTATTAACTGGCAGTGGGGCGAAAAATACTTCATGCAAAAATTGATAGATGGCGACCTTTCTGCTAACAACGGCGGCTGGCAGTGGAGCGCATCCAGCGGCATGGACTCGAAACCTTTGCGAATATTCAATCCCGCCAGTCAAGCTCAAAAGTTTGACCCGGAAGGGGAATATATTCGGCACTGGGTTCCAGAATTGCGCCGAGTTGATACTAAACTTTTGCTAACAGGAAATCTTTCGTCTTTAGAACGCCGACTTCTTCCTTATCCCTCTCCAATCGTAGACCACAACGAGCAGCAGCGCAAGTTTAAGGAACTGTACAAGCAGCAAAAAAATTAAATATCACACCCAGAACCCCGACTTGTTCAACAAGTCGGGGTTCTAGCTGACATTATTACACCTACCTAATTAATATGTGATATCATGTTCTGTTAATTACCATTAAAAAATTTGTTTGTAGTAAGGAATTGAGTCTTTATTGACTCTCTTCGAGGACTAAACTGCTCACTAGGAACTATTGATGGTTATATGAACGGAGAATTTTTCATGATTCAAACCATAATCAAATCGATAACATTTGAAGAATTTTTAGAAGGGTATCCAGATGGAAAAGGACGTTTTGAGCTACGCAATGGAGTAATAGTTGAGATGAACCCAAATGGCGACCATGAGGAAGTTACAGGTTTTATTATCCGCAAAATTAACGTAGAAATTGACCGTTTAAATCTTCCTTATGTAACACCATCAACTTATTTTGTCCGACCTCCCGAAACGACCACGGGCTACCAGCCCGATATCATAGTCTTAGACAAAACAGCCTTAATTTCAGAGCCACTCTGGAAAAAATCATCAGTTATTTCTCAAGGTAGCTCTGTCAAGCTGGTGGTCGAAGTAGTTAGCACTAACTGGCAAGATGATTACCTGGTAAAAGTGGCTGAGTATGAAAGATTGGGTATCCCGGAATACTGGGTTGTTGACTATGCTGCTTTGGGCGGTCGGCGGTTCATAGGTAATCCCAAACAACCTACTGTATCGATTTACCAGTTGGTTGAGGGAGAGTACCAGGTTAGCCAGTTCCGAGAGGGCGATACGATTATTTCGTCTGCCTTCGGAGAACTTAATCTGACTGTTGAGCAGGTTTTTAGCTCTATAACTTAAATAAATCGGAGGTTGAAATGGTAACGCTGCAATTAAGACAAATCAGTGTACCCCCAGGACATAGAGTGCTGTTCCATGATGTCAACTGGCAGAAATTTGAAGCAATTTTAGAAGAGTTGGGAGAACACCGTGGCTCTAGAATAGCTTACAGTCAAGGAACTTTAGAGATTAGGATGCCACTACCAGAACATGAATTCAATAAGGAAATCATTGGCGATATGGTGAAAATATTACTCGAAGAACTTGAGATTGATCGAGAATGTTTTGGTTCTACGACTTTCAAGCGAAAAAATATGTTACAAGGAATTGAACCTGACAACTGCTTTTACATTCAGAATCACGCTCTAATGATTGGTAAAAAGCGGATTGACTTAACTGTCGATCCGCCGCCTGACTTAGCAATTGAAGTCGATATAACTTCCAAAACTCAACTGGATGCTTGCGAAGCTTTGGGAGTACCTGAAATATGGCGCTATGAAAATAAGAATCTTCAGATTAATGTGCTTCAAGATGGGAAATATGTTGAAGCTGAAATTAGTCCTACCTTTCCCAATCTGCCAATTATTGAAGCTATTTCTCAATATTGCGAACAAAGCCAAACAGCGGGTACGAGTCAAACTCTCAGATTGTTTCGCCAGTGGGTTAAAAACCAAATACAAAATTGATAGGAAATCCCTAGTTAACGCACTTGCTGTTAAAAAGCAGGCTTCTTGACGATCGCAAAAAAGCCATTTTCTCACAGCAAGCGTCCTAATCTCGTTGTATGGTTAATTTCGCTTTTGGGAAATAGAAAGAGAGTAAGGGTGTTGACCTTGAGATCGATCGCCCACAAAAATAACATAAGTCCCCTTGTCCCCATAACCGGAAAATTCTACATTCCCCGCAGCAGAATTCGCCGGCAGGACGCAGAAACGCCCCCTCGGCCCCTGAATCATCAAACTCGGAGCTCCAGCGGTTTGTACTGCAATCCGCCAGTAAGGCAAATCCTGCGTTACTTCGATGACGTGGTTCGGTGCTTGGGACACAAAACCGCAGTCGCCGCTATTGTTCGGGCCGCCGGAAACTCCAGAAACTCCCAGCGGTTCGGGAAATCCCGGAGCAATTTGTAGCGGTTGGCTCCGAAGGGCACCGGCATCCGCTAAAATCATTGCCAAGGCTAGGGTCACGATCGGGCTAAACCACAGTTTGCCGCGATCGCCCGGATAATGGATCTTCATGTTTCCTCACACAATGGCATTTGGTTCTAGTTCTTTGACGGTAGGGGATAATGGCGGTTCCAAACACATTAATCTAAAATAACTTCCGAATTTTTTTATGAATCCTCAAAATAACTTCAATTGGCAGCAAGCGTTCGGAGAACTAAAAGCTAAAGTAGAACGATCGCCGCTGATCGCACAAAATTCTGACAGCTATCAAGCCCTCGGAACCTTATACAATCAATTACTGGATAAGTTTCAAAGACTCCCCAAACCGGGACAGGTGGCAGCCTTTGCCGTCGGAGCGATAATTGTCCTGACAGTCTTCAATAGCGTCGTACAGCTAATTTCAGCGCTGATGACTCTTGCCGTTCTCGGAGTGCTAATCTACATAGCGTATAAATTGGCAATTTCCCCCCAGTCCTCAAATACTAACGACAAATAATAGGAATTTCTAAATATGGCTAGCCCCACCGCGCCCAGCGGCATCAATCAACCCGATCCGTCTTGGCAAAGACAATCCAAGCAAATGCCACTGCTGGTTCGCAGGTGCGGCGCTTGGGCCGTGGAAATTTCGTTAATTGCGGCCAGCGCCCTCGTTCCCTTCAGTATCGGGGCATTGGTCAACAAGGAATCTCAAAGTGTGCCGCTCAATCCCTCAGTAGCAGCAGCATCCGAAACAGTCGCCCGTACTTTGGGCATACCGGTGCGCGATCGCAACCCCAGAGTCGCACCCCTAACTAATCTATTCTGGTCAGGGGCGCTGCTGGCACCGGCAGTTTTAGCGGGGTGGCAACTGTTTTTGCTCGCCAGAACCGGTCAAACTCTCCCCAAACGCTGGTTCGGCGTCAAAGTTGTCACAGCGTCGGGTACTCCTCCGGGTTTTGGGCAAGTGCTAATTCGCGAAACTTTAGGGCGCTGGGGAGTGCCTCTGGGCGTCGCTTACGGCATTTGGCGCTTGACGGGTGCGTTTCCAGATTTGCTGATTTTAGGGGGGCTGAGCGGCTTGGCAGTGCTCGCAGACGGCGCGGTTGCGTGGCGTTACAAACGGCAAGCGGGACACGATCGCCTCGCGAATACTTTGGTCGTCAACGCTCGATCGAATGAACTGTCTGACAATCCTGTCAAGAGTCCAGATTGGACTGAGGAAGACGCGCAGATTGCAGCTTTGGTTGTGACTCCGCAAACCGGCTTGAAAGCAAATGCCAGTTTGTGGAATTGGATGCGCCAACACCCAGGCACAACTTTAGTGATAGTTACCATTGGCAGCGCCGGATTGATTTTAACTTTGTTTGTCGGCACTCTCATCTACACTCAAAGTCAAGCAAATATGCGGGATTCGCGGCAGCGGAACGACGAATTATTTGTAGCTTTAGTCAGCAAATTGTCTCCCACATCGGCTAGCGGGGCATCCGGCAGGCGATCGGCAATTTTGGCTTTGGGGGCGGTGGAAGACTCCCGCGCCGTACCGCTGCTAGCGGATTTGCTCGCTCAAGAAGACAACCGCGCCATGCTGGACGCGATCCAGCAAGCTTTAGTCAGTAGCGGGCCGAAAGCTTTGCCTGACTTGCAGCGGTTGAACCAAGCTCTCAGCAACGACCTCGATTCCCTGCGCTTCGGCGGCAAGGCCCCAGAACGCGAGTTAGCGGCGGCCCGCCAGCGAACAGTACAAAGGGCGATCGGCAAAATTCTCACAGTGTATAGCAGCCAGCTCAACGGCGCGGATCTGAGCCGCACGGATTTAGCTCAAAGTCCCGCAGGCCCGTCTCAGTTTACTTTAGTTTTAAACAAAGTTGACTTGTCGGGAATTAAGTTGAGAAATACCAATTTAACCAATGCCAGCTTTCAGGGAGCTCGCTTTTACGGCACAGGCGAAGACAGGCGTCCGGCTACATTTGACGATTGGGTTTCTGACTTGAGCGGCGCTAATTTGGAAGGAGTAAATTTGACCGGGGCGTCTTTGAACAGTGCTGTAATGAACCGGACTACTTTTGTGCGCGCTGTCCTGAACAAAGCTAATTTGTCAAGCGGCAATTTGAACTCAGCTAATTTCAGCAGTGCTATTTTAATAGGAGCAAATTTGCAGCAAGCACAGTTAAAAAATGCAATTTTTACTGGTGCAGATATAGGAAGCGCGAATTTATCTGGAGCGGATTTGTCAGGTGCACGTTTGGGCAAAGTGAAGGCTCAAGGCGCTCAGTTGTCCTTGACAAACTTGTCTAAATCGGAATGGCAAGGTGCTGATTTGTCCGGTGCTGATTTGAGTGGCGCGAACTTACAAAATGCCGATTTGAGTTCGACTAAACTCGCCAACGTGAATTTAAGAGATGCTCGGTTGCAAGATGCGAATTTTCGGAATGCGGAGGTGAGTTCGGTTGATTTTAGGGGCGCGAATTTAACGGGAGCGAATTTTAAAGGCGCTGTATTTCTGGGTAAGGCAGCTTCGGAGCAATTTATTCAAAGTCCGACCGGGAGTAAATCGGGTCGATTCCTAGGAGTTGATTTTGCTGAGGCTAAGAATTTAGATAAAAGTCAAATTGCTTACATTTGTTTGCAGGGGGGGATTCATCCGAAGTGCCCGCAGAAGAAGTAAGGATTGGTTGTTAGCGACTAGGGTAATACAGTCGATCGAAGAACAGGTCGGGTAATTATGAGCGTTAAGCGAATCATTTATCTCATCCTATAAATTCTGGGACTTGTGCTGCCTTGGTACTATAACTTGCAGTTTTTTAGCAATGCTGGTTTGCTTGACTTTGTAAACGAGAGTTCGGCTAATCTTGCTGCGAAATCGGTAAGTTTAGATTTGTTGATCGCAACTGTATTGGAGTTTAGACTAAGCAGGTCAAAAAGTGCGCTCGCCCAAAGACCGGCAAACGTCCATACTCCAACGGCAACGG
>NZ_JAUBPO010000126.1:0-16910 GCF_036700785.1 Microcoleus sp. S28C3
ATCACCCGAGCGTTCAACTGCACAGATATTAATTTTTGTCAACTTTTTTGTTAAGAAAGATGTTTATAAAGCATAGCCTTACCAAGGGGGGGTTGGGGGGGTTAGAGATTTTTGCCAACAGCATATTGATTCGGTAGTGGAAGAGATACGGCAAAAATGCCACAGCAAAATCCAACAGCTTTACAGCAAAATGCAACTCTTGGATATTGCACAGCCCGTTGATGTCAGCAACCTCTACGTTGAAGTCAACATTTTGGAGGAAATTACCAGTTGGCAGCCGGGAGAAATTCGCGATTTACTGAGAGACTTCAACCCAGATGCAGATAACTTTAACCGCTTGGGTTTAGGCAAAGTGCGCCAGAAACGAGTACCAGGATTGGATGCGGTGAAATCTCACTCTAAATTGATGGTACTCGGCAAACCGGGTTCCGGTAAAACTACCTTTTTGAAACACATCGCCATTCAGTGCGATCGTTCTGAATTTGAAGCAAACAAAATACCGATTTTTATTTCTCTGAAAACCTTTGCTGAAATCGCTAATCTTGGCTTATTAGAATATATCAGCGACGAATTTGCCAGTTGCGGAGTTGAGGCGCGATCGCAAACTGAATCTGTACTTAGTCAAGGCAGAGGTTTGATTTTATTGGACGGCTTAGATGAAGTGCCGGAATCAGATAGCGATGGAGTCGTCAGACAGATTCGTCAGTTTGTCCAAAAGTATTACAACAATCAGTTTATTATTACCTGTCGAATTGCCGCTGCTAAGTACCGATTTCACGACGAAGCTTTTACCTGTGTTGAGGTAGCCGATTTTAATAACAAGCAAATCGCTGCCTTTGCTCGCAATTGGTTTGTGGCATTTTCCCAAAATATGGAGGCAGGGAAAGCTTTAGCGTCTCAATTTGTAGAGCAGCTAAAAATGAATAAAAATCAGCAAATCCGAGAACTGGCAGTAACGCCTATCTTGTTGAATCTGACTTGTTTAGTATTCCAAGCCAAAGCAGATTTTCCACCCAACCGAGCCAAGTTGTATGAGGAAGGAATGGAAATTCTGCTCATAAAATGGGATAAAAGTAGAGGCATTCAACGGGATGAAGTTTATCGCGATTTGAATTTGTGCCGCAAGAAACATTTACTGGCTTTTATGGCAGCTACTACTTTTGAACAGGGCGATTATTTTTTTGAAAAAAACACAGTTCAGCAATTGATTGCCGACTATCTAGCTAATTTGTCCGATGCCACAACTGACCGCCTTCAGTTAGAAATGGATAGTGAGGTTGTCCTGAAGGCGATCGAGGCACAACATGGATTATTAGTGGAAAGGGCAAGAGGCATTTATTCGTTTTCTCATCTAACATTCCAAGAGTATTTTACTGCTACAGAAATAGTTAACAATTCTGCTCCACAAGCTTTGGGAAAACTGGTCAGCCACCTAACCGAGAAGCGTTGGCGAGAAGTCTTGTTGTTAGCAGTTGGGATATTGCAAAAAGCTGATGACTTGTTGCTGTTAATCAAACAGCAAGTTGATAGGCTGGTCGCTGATGATGAGCAGTTACAGCAATTCCTAATGTGGGTAAACCAAAAATCCCTTTCAGTTGATTTTCCCTACAAACCTGCGGCAGTGAGATTCTTTTACTTTTCCCTTCTTCCATGCCTTGAGCTTGCTCTTAATCGTAACCCTGAACGTTTCCTTGACCCAGCCCTTTACCTTGCCGTTAAACATACCTTTGACCCTGCTGTTGAATTTACCCTTGACCTTGTTCTTGACCTTGCCATTTTGCCTGTACTCGACGGTGCTATTGACCCAGCCATTAGTCTTGCCCATGACATTCTTCTTGTCCCTCTTGTGGAACCTAAACTGATGCAAGCACTGCAACAACTTAAGAAACAACTACCTCACCCAGATAGTGACAAGGAAATATTTAGGCAATGGTGGCAAGCTAACGGACAAGTTTGGACTAGGGAATTAAGACAAATCATAATTTCCTATCGCAATATAGGTCACGATTGGCAATTTAGCAAACAGCAGAAGTCATTGCTGAGGAAGTATTACGATGCTAATAAATTGCTGGTATATTGCCTCAATAGCGGTTGTAATGTATCTCCTGCTGTGCGGCAGGAAATTGAGGAGACATTGCTGTTGCCGATCGCAAATCTGCAAAAAATAGGTAACAAGTGCGATCGCCCGCTCTAATTCCACTAGCTACCTACTCCGATATTAAGATGCGATGCCCCCACAATTCCTCATTCAAAGCCGGGGAAGTGTCAAAGGATATATCCACCTTGAAAAACTGGGAAAAACGGCAAAAGCCCCCTTTTTTAGGGAGCTTAGCAACTTCAGTTATGCTCAAAACAGAAATCCTACTGCGCCTTTGGCAATGACTTTTGAGGGGTTGTTACACCAACTTTGGGAATATCCATTATCGGTGCATTCACCCCAAGCATCAAATCGTTGGGATTAACAATCTCCACCAGAGGCTCGTTCAAAGCCACCATCAAACCGTCAGATTCAGCAGGAACGGGCGATCGAGCAAACTGGGGAGCAAACAATTGGCGGCCGCCACCGACACCAGACACTACCGCAATCAACAAAGCTGCGATCGCACCTCCGCCCAAAATCCAAGCCCGTTTCGGCTTGCGTTCCACCCGCTGCAAAACCTTCCCCGCCAACTCCTGTGCAGATTGTTCCGAAGCAGGCACCGGCATTGACTGAAAACCCCGCTGCATCATCAGCAGTCGCGAGTACAAACGTTTCGTAGTGGGGTCATTTGTCAGCCATTCCTCGACTTGCCGGCGTTCTGCAGCCGTCACTTCGCCGTCGAGATAAGCACTCAGTAATTCAAAGCGATCGCGCATCATAGTAGTTACATTGCCCTGGGCATAATTGTTGTTAGCTTGAGTTTCAGCGATTGAATCCCCAATACCTTGCTGATTCTGATTTTTATCCGATTCAAAGTTATAATTCATCTTTCACACTTGCTTTAATTGGGGGAAGCATGCCCTCGCTATTAGAATGATTTACTGCTTATTTATATTTTAAAAGAGAAGTTTTGATGTGACAGCAAACATCACCAAATCTTCTTGACCGGCCTCTAAAAGCACTATTGCTAATTACCATCGAGATATTTTTGCAATTCCAACTGCAATCTTTGGCGAGCTCTAGCAATTCTCGACTTGACAGTTCCCAGAGAAACTCCTGTCATTTCGGCTATTTCTTCATAGGCTAAACCTTCAATTTCTCTTAAAACAATTGTCGTGCGGAATACTTCCGGCAAATCTGCGATCGCCACCCGCAACTGCTCGTAAAATTCTCTAGTCGTCAAATCTTCATCAGGCCCCGGACTGTCGGCCGGAATTTCCCAATCAACCTCGCCATCTTCGAGAGTTCGGGGTACGTCCAGCGACAGCGGAGTTCGCACCCGTTTGCGCTTCCGCAACTCATCGTAAAACAAATTAGTGGCGATGCGGCTCAGCCAGCCCCGAAATTTAACAGGCTCTTGCAAGCGGTTAATATTGCGGTAGACCCGAATCCACACTTCCTGAGCCAAGTCTGCTCGGTCTTGCCAGTCAGGGGCCAAGTGATATAGAACCCTGTCTACGTGGGACTGATACCGCTTCAACAGTTCTGAAAAGGCAGTGCTCTCAGGTCGATTTCCTTCCTGACAACGCAACACCAAGTCATAATTAGAGAGTTTTTCGGCTGGCAATTGCACTCTTTGAACGGTCGCCACAACCGCAGACCAGGACACGGAAATAAAGTCGCTCATCGGTGGAATTGGCTCATCGAACATTCCACATTTTTTGACGTTACCAGATCGTAACAAGTTCCCCTCTTCCATCTAGACTCTAAAATCTAAAATCTAAAATCGATTGACTAATGCCCAACAACTTCGCACGCTCCAATACTAACCCAACTACTAGAACCGTCGGCCCAATGTTCCTTTTTCCAAATCGGTACATTGTGTTTGAGCGTATCTATCGCGTACTGGCAAGCTGCAAATGCCTCCCCCCGGTGGGGACAGCCAACAGCCACCAGTACGCTGATTTCTCCCACCTGCAAGTGTCCGACGCGGTGGTGAATGGCAACCCGATTCACATCTGCCCACTGGCGGCGGATTTCAGTAGCGATTTGCTGGAATACTCGCACTGCCATCGGTTCGTAGGCTTGATATTCTAGTGAAACTACAGCTTGACCGTCAGTTTGGTTGCGGACTGTACCGCTCATCATTACCACGGCTCCGTTCGCGGGGTCATCTGCCAAAGCGTATATTTCCTCTACAGACAACGGCGCTAAGGTAATGGCAAAGCTGTCTGATTCATGGCGTTGAGGAATTGTGCCGATCGAAAGTGCAGCGCTAGAGTTCATTGCGAAAGAAGTGGTGCTGGAGAACTTCATCGATCTTGACACAAATCAAGTCGCGAACGATTGATCTTGCATCCTTGTCACGGAGACGGGGTGGCTAATCTTGAGGCAAATCTCGTAGCACGGGCGAGGGCGCTACGCCATCACCCCGAACTTTTGCACCAGTGCGATCGGCTACAATGTAACTCGCCCGAACCAAACTAATACCGTGCTTGAAGACGAGTAGGATGCTTGTTCGATGGAATTAACTGCCGATATTGCTGTAGCAATTCAATAAATAAGCACCAAAATAAGTAGTGTCATTCGCAACTCAGTACAAGCAATTTCCCACCCCAATCGATAACTTCGTTCCCTTTTTAATGACACAGTTAAGTTTAATTCTGCCCGGAGCTCCGATCCGCGTCTGCCAAATTTTTAGCAGCCGATGTAAACTTTATTTATTTTTTTGTTCCGGAAAGCTACATCAATGGCATGATATACCTGTGCAGGGTTCAGGAACATTAGCCAATACTCGGCAAAAGCAAGACCTTAACGCCCTTTTGTGGCTTTTATGAAACATAAGTTAATAAATTGGGCTGTTAATCGAGGTTTTGACCTGAGTCTGCATCAACAAATGTTAACAACAATCACGAGGAAACGATGGAATCACTAGCATTGAGCCACTCTTTTGTTGCTTATGAATCTCCAGAGTCCGAACTTCAAGTCAAGTCGTTAGACGAGCTAGGCTTGAAAATTCCTAATTCTGCATGGGTAGGCGTTGCAGGTATGGCAGTAGCTCTATCTGTTCTGGGTACCCCCGGTGAAGCACAGGCAAGTTGCGGGTATCGCCACTGCGGCAGTCGCAGCCATAACAGCTACGCCGAAGTTGCAACCAACGGCGGCCGACTGAATATCCGCCACCGCCCCGATGGCTGTTCTCATGTCATCGGCAAGTTATATAATGGAGACAATGTGAAATTGACCGGTCGTTACAGAAACGGCTGGGCCCAACTCAAAGGTGGCGGCTGGGTGTCTGCGTCCTGGCTCTCCTAACTCTTAATTAGAGCACTTTACATTTCTAGAAAGAGTTTTAATCGTTACCCGGCCATACTGGGTAACGATTATTTTAAATATGCGATCGATACCTGAAAATAATCGAATATCCGAAATTCATGACTAACAACTAACAGCCTAAACTTTACCGCCGCCGATCAGATAAAGTAATGCCATCCGCACCGCCACGCCGCTGGTCACTTGCTGAGAAATCAGGCTAAACTGAGCATCGTCCATCAAATCCGAACTAATTTCCACGCCGCGGTTAACCGGACCCGGGTGCAACACCTTCACATCCGGCTTGCAGAGTTTCAGCCGATCGCGCGTAATCCCGTACAAAGAATGATACTCTCGTAAGCTCGGCAGCAAATGGTCGCTCATCCGTTCCTTTTGCAGCCGCAAAGTCATCACAAAATCAGCATCGGTCAAAGCAGGTTCAAGATGCCAGTGCAAAAATAACTTGCCTTCCCTACCATCGCCACACTCAGCAAACAACAGCGGCAGCAAAGTCGGCGGCCCGGCCAAATGAACCTCTGCCCCAGAAGCCGTGAGACTCCAAATATTAGACCTAGCCACCCGCGAATGCAAGATATCCCCCACCACAGCAATTTTTTTGCCCGCTAAAAGTTCCAGCCGCGGACTTTCGGTATCTAACAGACAACAGATAGTAAATAAGTCTAGCAAACCTTGCGATGGGTGTTCGTGTTGACCGTCTCCTGCATTGAGAACGCTAACTCTCGAACCCAAGCGATCCATTTCCGAAGCAATCGTGCTGGGAACTCCAGCTTGTTCGTGCCGGATAACCATCAAATCCGTTCCCATCGCCAGATAAGTCTTAGCCGTATCCAGAATAGTCTCTCCTTTCGTCAGAGAAGAACTTCCCGGGGTAAAATTTAGCGTATCCGCCGACAGACGCTTCGCCGCCAACTCAAAACTATTGCGAGTCCGGGTAGAAGGTTCAAAAAACAAATTCGCGACCACTTGACCCTGCAGGGCCGGCACTTTCTTCGTGCGGCGGCCGAGCACCTCCCGAAAACTGGCTGCCGTTTGCAGCACCGTATCGTATTCGTCGGAGGTAAAATCAGCCAGAGTGAGAATGTGTCGCCTTGTCCAAGTCATACAATTTTAGATTTTAGATTTTAGATTTTAGATTTTAGATTTACTGAATCAAGACGGAGGATGGGTTTTGAACTTGCCAGCAGGGCAGCGCGGGGCAGCCTAGAATGTTCGATCGACCTGACGGGCATTCCGATCAACAGTATCCAACAAATTTTGACCGCGTTTGCCGTCAGTAGAGTTATAATTAGTTTATGCAGATCAGACCCCACTCTCACACCAAACCGAGCGTTAAAGGTGGAACAGGTATGGTAGAGCTGCCCCAAATCGAAAATTAGGCTTTCGCAAGCGTTCGAGCAGTAGTTGCAGTTTCTCGCTTTCCTGTGCCTTGTCAAAAACAAGCCGAACGCAGCCCTTGCATCTGCCACTTGCGTGCAAACAATCGAGGCGGCAAACCTCCGACCGCCGATAGACAGCATATAGCGGGACATTTTAAAGATGATTAATTCTTTGAAGTCGGTCTTGACTCTTCAGTCCTGCTTATAGCCCCTTGTCAAAACGAACAGTGTTAAGATACAAGTTGAATATGTAGCTTCCCGACAAAAATCTACACGTATCTTGGCGAGACTGTTCTTGGCGAAACTGCGGTAAAAAGTGAGAGCTGGGAAGTGGTAATTACACAAGATTTAAACAATTCAAGAGGTATTATGAGCCAGCAGGTTATACAGCCGATGGTTAAGTTCCAGCGTCAGGTGCATTCTCTCGTCACGTCTGACATTATCAAGCCGACAGACAGCATTTGGAAAATTGCTCTGCTTTACGGCGACGAATGGCCGTACTGGAAACAGCAATTGCTAGAGTTTGATTTTTCTATGCAAGACCCCGTGAGCGAGTTGATAGCTGTAGAAGCTTGGGACGAGGAATAACAGAGGAGACGGAGGACTGGGCTGTCGGAGAGAAATTCCGAGGCGATCGGGTAAATTTTCTAAATAAATTTCCGTTGCTAGCTTCTTCCCTCTTCCTAATGGCTTCTGACTTTTGACTTCTGACTTCTATTAAAGGGAAGCGACTAAAGCTCGAGCTAATTGTTGAGCAGTTTGAAAGCGATCCCCAGGCTTAGTTGCCGTGGTTCGCAAAATGGTTTCTCGCAGCTTGGGGGCGATGGTCGGAATATTTTCGAGCTTAAACCCGTAACCTCCAGCTATTTTCCCGTAAAAGTTTTGAGGGCTTTGGGCCGTCAGCAAAAAAATCAAAGTAGGCCCAATAGCATATAAATCCGACTGAGGTAGAGGCTGTCCCCGGTCTTGTTCTGGTGCGGTGTAGCCTTCAACGCCGATGCGAGTGCCCGGAGGAGTGCCGATTTCTTTAACGGCGCCAAAATCCAGCAGTGTAATGCAATTGTCGCGGTGGCGCACCAGCAAATTAGCAGGTTTAATATCCCGGTGGACGATCGGGGGTTTTTGAGAGTGAATGTAGTCCAAAACCTCACAGGTTTGGATCATCCACTCTATTGCTTGTTGGGGAGCAACAGGCCCGCGGTTGTAGATGCGTTTTTCTAAATCCTCGCCGTGGAGCATTTCCATCACCAAGTATTTTTTGCCCCCTTCCACAAAAAAGTCAAAAAACTGAGGAATTCCCGGGTGGTGGAGGGCCTTGAGAGTTTTAGCTTCACGTTCAAACAGTTCTTGAGCTTTGGCGATTTGAGCCATATCAGCATTCATTTCCTTGAGAACTACCAGAGATGCTGCGGGGGCACTTCCGGGTTGTTGAGCTTTCGCTTTCTCTCGATCCCAAGCTAAAGTCGTTGTCCCCATACCGCCTTGGCCCAAAGTTCTCAACACTTGGTAGTGACGGACTGTGCGATCGACTTTAATCGGTTCGCCGCAGTGGATACAGAATAAATTTCCCGGCGGGTTTCCCGCGTGGGTACACCTCGGGGCGGCGAAATTGACGGTGGGGTTCGCCTCAATTTTGCCGCCGAGTTCAATCGTAATAACTTGGAAATGCAGAATTGGGCCGCCCCGCGCCAACTGGATCAGAGCACCGTCGGATATCCAACCCTGAGACATGAGAATACCGTTAACCAAAGTGCCATTTGTCCCGGAATTGACTAAGTACCACTGACTGGACTTCCCGCTATTAACTCTTTGCAGTTCCAGATGCTGCCGCGACACTAGAGCATTGGGGATCACAACGTGATTTTCAGGAGAGCGGCCGATGCGAATAATGGATTCGCTCTCGAAACTCCACTGTTGCAGGGGGGTCTGTTTTTCTGGATCTAAAAGAGTCAGCAGCATTTTCGATTGAGGTGGTTGAACTCCCTGATTTGGCAGGGCGGGCGATCGATAATTTACAGGTTTAGAGTATGGGGCATCAAGCAATTAAAATTTAAATATTAATAACTAAACTTTAATAATTAATAAATAATAGTAAGTTTTAAGTTGGATTTTTTCATGCTTAACAAGAAGCAACGAAGAACATATACGCAGGGCAAACGCATCTAAATTGCCGGGAGAATAGTAGTAGTGTTTTGAGGAATAGCCACCGCTATCGGCAGTCAAATCTCTTTTCAATAAACTACAGCTATCGATAATAGTCGCAACAAGCACGGTAAAATTCCCGCTTGTTGACATGATGCGTTTGCCCTGAACAGATACGCTGATTCCCCTATTAGTTTGGAGTCCTGAGTTTTATGAAATCTTTATAATATCGTGATTTTAATTAAAGATTCCGTAAACATTTGAGTTTCGGATTTTTATGGAGCGGTATTCATCTGTAAGATTACTGATAAGTAAGTCAACCTGATTAAACGCAAGACAACTTTGTTCTCTGAGAGTCCAGACTTCTTTAAGAAGTAGGTTTTGGGTATTCGGTTTTTTGATGTTGAGCTACTCAACCCTAGGGAGTTGAAAAGCAAAACCCCTCAATTTCACACTTGACAATACAAACATGAGGTTAACAATGGCTAAGATTTTAGGTAAATTTGCTGTAGCTGTGACAGTTACTGTTCTGGGATTGGCGTTGACTGGGGTCAAATCAGCACAGGCTGCCTCACTTAATTTTAGTTTAAGTTTTTTTAATTCGGCGGACTCTCTAGTAGGCGAAGGAGCCTTCAGCTATGAGGACTCGACTCCTTATCAAGATACTATTTTGTCTAGCTTCTTATTGCCACCCGTAGAAATTAAAGCTACAAATCAATGGTTTGCGCTCACAAGCTTTTCTGCAACCATATTGGGGAAGTCGTGGAATTTGTCTCAAGCCACAGCAGGGGGCAGGGGTGAATTGCTTTCTCCTTTGCTGTGGGCGCCGCTCGATCCCATCAAAACACGAGTTGTCTATAATGCTTATCCGGGCAGTGGAATTATCGCTACATTAGCAGATCGATGGAGTTTTGGTAATAATCGCACTTTGCCATCTTTGGGAATATTTGGCAATAGTTCGGGTACAGAGGGAAACAGAATGAGTTGGATACAATCAGCTTACGGGCAATCCAACGGAGTATCGACAAACGGCGGATATGTGATAGCACAAGAAGTCCAACCATCCCCTGAAAACTCAGAGGCTGTTCCCGAACCTGCAACAATTGCAGGTTTAACTCTGGCGGCCGCTGGCTTGGGGGCGGCCAAGAGAAGGTTTGCAGCATCGAAAGTCTAAAATCGAAATGCGCCTACCTGCGCCCGAATGATAATTGCCGTGATATTGTCGTGACCGTTGCGTTTGTTGCCCAGTTCAATCAACTCGGCAACTCCCTGGTCGAGATCGACTTGGGGATTGAAGAGGGGTTCGAGAGTGTTCTGCCAGTGAGTTTCCAACAAATCATTATCTGTCAGGCCGTCGGAAGCCAAAATTAATAAGGTATCTTCGCACAAGTCTAAAAACTGCACCTCAGGCTTGATAAAATTACTGTCTCGCGGGCCGATGGCTTGAGTTAGTTGATAGGCGTCGGGACGAGCATAAGCAGTTTCCGGGTCAACCCCGCGCTTAATTTCGCGCTGCCCTACTTCGTGGTCTGAGGTGATTTTTTCTAGGGTCTGTCCCTTTCTCAGTCGGTAGAGGCGGCTGTCGCCGACGTGGGCAACGGCGAATTGGGTGTCTTGAACTAAGACTGCGACTAGAGTTGTACCCATGCGGGCGCTGCCGGAGCGTCCGTCCTTTTGATTGATTTCAAAGATGGCTTTGTTGGCTAGCAGCACTCCCTCGCGAATGGTGTCTGCCGGAGGAAGTTGATTTTCCCAAGTGCTTTGAAAGAATTCTCTGAGGGTTTCAGCGGCTAGTTGACTGGCTATTTCTCCGCTGTCGTGTCCGCCCATGCCGTCGCAGAGAATGTAAAGCCCTTTGGTTTGAAAGATGCGACCGAAGGAGCTTTCGAGTTTGTTGAGCTGAGTCCAGATGCTGAAGAAGTCTTCGTTGTGGTCGCGCGTGCGGCCCACATCGGTGAGGCCTGCGTCTTCTAAGCTGTAAATCTGGAGTGGCATGGGCTGGGTTAAGACCTCGCCAACGTCGGGGGAGGAATCGTCGAGGCTGCGGTAATGCCTGCGCGTCGGGGTTGAGCTTGGTGAAGGTGCGGATTGGAGTTCGAGGGGAACAGTTTCTAGGCGCGATCGCAATTCTTCGATTGTGTTAATCTCGCCTCTGTACATTTGTTGCAGCAGTTCGAGCAATGCGCCACACTGAGTGCGATCGGACTGGCTAAATATTACCTGCCACAGTTGCCCCAAATCTACCAGTTGCAGGTTTGAGCCGGCGGGTTCGGGATAGAGGTATTGCAGCCGCAAAGAAGCCAAGGAAAAGGAAGAGTCGGGGTTGACTCGTAAATTTGTCAGTTCCAACAAGCTTTGCCGACAGCGCCAGGGTTCTAGGGCAGCCCACAGTTCTGTCATTTCGTGCAGCCAGTATAAAATTTGCTGGGTGGAAGTTTCGGGTTGATTCCACCGTTCTACCAGCAGAGGCCATTGAGAGCAGTCTTCTAGCAGCAGCACTGCCTGTTCGTTGTCTGACCAGCTATCGTGAATGACTGGCAGGTTTTGAGAGAATTTCCACCGGAGTGCCAGATAAGGTTCAGCTATGCCTTGGCAAAGCTCTGCTAAGGCGGTATTTGTCGAATTTTCTCCGCGGATTGCTGGGGTGTAGGGGGACGTTCGTCTGGCGACGCTGGCAGAGTTGGCTGCTAGCATGGCTTTGAGGGGTGACATTTCCAGCGGCTGACAGTCCAATACTGTTATTGCTACTGTGTCTGAGAGTTTTCTCGGCGGCACTGTTTCTAGGAGTTGGTAGCGCTGCTGGGTGTCTAAATAAGCTCCTGCTTGCTGGGAAGGGATTAAATATTCTGAATTGGGGGCGGGGAATTCTGGAGATTGGGGAGAGATGTCAGCTATGTTTGGGCTGTCGGGGTTCTCTGTAGCTTCGTGGGTTTGTTTAGGCTGTGGTGCTGTTGTAAAATTGCGCTCAGATGGGGTTATTTCGCGCTCTGGTGCTGTATTCGAGCTTTTTTCGGTTGTTGGAAAGGATGCTGGTGCGATCGCCCCCGCGGCTACCACAGCGTCCATTTCTGGGCTGCTGATTTCGCCGTCGCTTGGCTGTGGAGAAGTTGGTGCGACTGCTGTTCGGGGTTCGGCTGAGGTGGTTATGTCTGTTTTAATCGCGTCTGTGATGGGTTCAGGAGAGTTTTGGGGCGATGCGATTCCTGGAACTATATCTGGTTTTTGCGGAAACTCGGGTGGGGGTAGGGTTGACTCGTCTGGCTCGACTGCTGGAAAATTAGATCGACCGCAGATAATGGCCCGCCACACTTGACCTGTTGTGACGCCGCAATTCTGACATTGTTTGGCGCTAAAAGCGACTTGGGCACCGCATTCGTGGCAAGGTTTGTAAATTAGGGAAGTTCCGCATTGTTGACAAAACTTGTTTGGAGCGGGATTTTCAAATTGGCAGCGGGGACAGAGGAGCATAGGGGTTTTAAATTGGAGATTGGCTATAGAGTTTGGCGGTGGGGAGTTTTAGGTTTTGGCCTGTGAGTTAGGAGTTATGAGTTTTGGGCCTGACTCGCAACGGATAACTCTCACGGCCCTATGCCTTATTTTATCGGGATGAATTGAGAACTAAGATATTTCTTAGAACTGAGATGTTGCATCCGTGTCAGGAATAGACCCCAGATCCACAAAAACCTGTCTCGCTTCACAGGCCAAAAAGCCCGCCCCACTGGTGGCAAGAGTGTGGGGGCCCCACAAGAAAAGTTATCTCGTGAGTGGAACTGGCATCCTGCCTATGCTTAACAATGGTGGCAGATATCAGTTAAAACTCATATGTTTTACCATTCTCTATAATTCTTTCAGGGCGGGATCGCGTGCCCACCCCACAAGAAAATTCATCTGTTGTGGAACAGGCCCGACGGCCTGTTCTCAAGAATGGTGCTAGATATCAGTTAAAAGGGATTTGCTGTAGAATCTTCTTGAAAAACAGTCTCTCGGGCGATCGATTGAATGGTGGAGAGGGGTACTTCACAGAAATATTTCCGCCGGAACTGTTCTTCGGAGACTGCTGCTAGGAATTGCGCTGCAAAACGGGCGGCGATGGGGGAATTTGGCACTGAGAATTGAAGGGATTGGCTATCTAATAACGGTTGGGGGATTTGATATGGCGCGTCTTGCTGCTGTGTGGTTTCGGATTGTCTCGCGATGTGGAAAGCTCGATCGCGATAATTGATTTGGAAACCGAGATGTGTTAGGGTTTTGAACCCCAGTTGCAGCGATGTGTCGCTGATGCCGAGTTTTTGGCGGAGTTGTTGTCTGGTGACGGGTTTTTTGGTGCGGCTGAGGTATTTGGCGATGCCGATTAGCTGTTGGCAGATTTGTTGTGGGGGTACGAGTGGGGGTAAAGTATAGGCGATCGCGAGTTTTTTCTGAGTGTGCTGTGCTTGCCGAAACCATATCCGCAGTTCGTCCCAGCTTGCGGGGCATTCTTTGAGGACGATCGAGTTTTCGCGATCGACCATTTCGGAATTGTAAACTAGATTGTCGATCGGCATTGGAGATTCTAAGTTTGTGCTGGCTGCTACCAACTCTTCATCATTCTTTCTATTGCGCCAGTCTACGATCCAATCTATTTTAGTCTGGGAATTGATTTGGTTTTCTTGCGTGCGTTCCCGCACTGCTACGAGGCGCACTTCATACCGCGATTTGTAAGTATTAAAATCTAGTTCAACCGTAACATCGCAGCGGCCTTGGGGAACTTCGTTTTGATTGTGTCCCCACCAAATGCCGGGAAATCCCGTATCGCTAGATTCATCCCTAATTGTAAATTCGGTTTTGATATATTCTACTTTTTGCCCTTTCAAATCCTTGATTTTTTGATTCCAGAGATTGTCAAACCAGCAGTTTTCAATCAGCAATTTGGGGGCGGGGTTGCCCATACCGCACGGTTCGAGCAACTTTAGTTCTTGAAATAAGTCTTTGCCTAATTCGGAGACAGTAATTTTTAGGTCGGCTTGAACGGGGGCGGCTGTTAAACTATCTGTACTGTATTGTTGCCGCAGTTGCTGATTTACTCCATCGGTAAATAGGGGGATATTTTCAACGGGGAGACTTAATCCGGCAGCGAAGGGATGACCGCCAAATCTGTGCAATAAATGCGCTTGGCCTTTGACTAATTGGTAAAGGTCGATTTGATTGGCGGAACGCGCCGAACCCCTGGCAATTTTGGATGGAGAAAGTTTTTGTGATTCTGGATCTAAGAAAGAGGTAAATTGCGTTTCCTGGGAATTTTCGTTAATTTCTTCGCTTCCTTCTGTGCTGAATAAAATCACGGGGCGGCCGTATTCTTGGGCGATTTGTCCTGCTACTAATCCTAATACACCTACGGGCCATTGGGGGTCGCTGAGGACGATGACGCTAGTAGTTGAAAGGTCGAGTTTGGCTAATTTGTTGGCGGCATCTTTGGCAACATCTTTTTGTAAAGATTTGCGCCGGGAGTTGGCAATTTCGGTTAAATTTGCTAATTCTTCGCAGCGTTTTTTGTCGCGGCTGGTGAGGAGTTCTACGCAGAAGCTGGCGTCGCCTTGAATGCGGCTGACGGCGTTGATTCGGGGGCCGAGGCCGAAGGAAATGTCTGTTGGGCGATCGCCTGCTCTTTTGCACAGTTCGAGCAATTTTGCCACTCCCGGGCGGGTGGGATTTGCGAGTTGTTTTTGCAGTTGTTCGATTCCGAGTTGTGCTAGGTAGCGGCAGTCTCCTGTGAGTTGGACTAAATCGGCAATTAAGCCGATCGCTACTAATTCTAATAAATCTGTGAGCGGGCGCTGAGGAATATCCGGTAAGGTGTGATATAATGCTTCAACTAATTTGTAAGCTACTCCCACTCCTGAAAGGTTAAATAGTTGGTGGTTGGGGGGAAAGTAGCGGGGATTGATAATGGCTGTAGTTGGTGGGCGATCGTCTGGTAATGTATGATGGTCGGTGATAATTGTATCGATGTTTAAGCTGGTGGCATATTCGATTTCGGCGATGTTTGTACTGCCTGTATCGCAGGTAATAATTAAGCTAATTCCCGATTTTGCTAAGGCGTCTATTCCCGGAACATTGAGTCCGTGAGATTCGGTTAAACGGTTGGGAATGTAATAAGTTAGTTGGTCGTTTTGAGCAAAAAATTCTCCAAGTCCGTCCCAAAGTACCGAAGTTGAAGTAATGCCGTCGGCGTCAAAATCTCCCCAAATTGCGACTTTTTCTGCGCTGTTTCGTGCTTGCTGGATTCTTGCGATCGCCCAGTTCATTTCTAGCCCAAATTCAAAGGGACTTGCTGGTTGGTAAAGTTTGGGATTTAAGAAACCGGGTATTTGTTCGGGGTTTTGAATTCCTCTATACCAGAGAAGTGCAGCGGCATAGTTTCCGGGGAGTTCTGGTGCATGGTTTCTGACAGCTTCTATCAGCCAAGCTGGGGGTTGGGGTAAGAGTTGATTTTGCCAGTGTTGAGGGTTTTCTGTCATTCGATTTTAGATTTTAGATTTTAGATTTTGACCACACATCAATCCGGGGGCTTATTTGTATGTTAAATAAAACTTAAGCGACTCACTGGTTCCCCGGCTCTGCCTGGGAACCCATTTCCAGAGGCTCTGCCTCGCTTACGATCGGGAAAATTGGAGGCAGAGCCTCCGTATTGGCGTTACCAGGCAGAGCCTAATAACGAGTAAAACGAGTAAAATTTGGGGGGCTTGTTTATATATTAAATAAATATTTCGTCGATTATAGCAAGATTTGGCAGCCAATCTGTGGGAGTTTCTGCCGGAAGATTTGGTGAGGAAGCCTTGATTTCTGGTGTGCGGTTGCAGCGAGTGGCAAATTGACAGGAATCGCAAAGATTGGAACTAATTTCTACTTGAGGTAAGAATTCGCCGCCTTCGGTATAGCGCTGTCGCCAGTCGGTTAGCTGCTGCAATAGGTGAGTTAAATCTTGTTTTGTGCGATCGTGTTCTGTTTGGTTGTAATAAAATGTGAGTTTTTGCGGCGGTTCTTCTCCTTGCAATTGTACGAACCAGTATGTCATGGAAACTTGTTCGGGGGAATAGTCGCTAGTTTCTACTAAGACGTATAAATAAAGGCGAGTTTGCCAACTTTCGGCTATCCATTTGGATTTTTGAGGGCGGGGATAGGTTTTCCAGTCGAGAATTTGGGCGGCGTTTGGTTCTGCTATTAGCAAGTCATAGATAACGGTGAATAGGTAGTCTTGGAAAATTAGGGTGCGGGGGTGTTCGGCTTGGCGGAAAATTCGATCGCTATTTTCTGAATTGGCGAAAAGTTCGGGTGCGGTGTTGATAAATGCTGCCACACACCGTCCCAGTTCTGGGTCTTGTTGGATGATAAATTCAATGGGAAGTCCGAGTTCTCGTTGCTGCATTAATAGGTGAAAGTGGCTTCCCCATGTGAGTTTTTCTTTGTGTTCTGGGGAGGCGGTGGTCGCTAAGAGTTCGAGGTAACTGTGTTGGAATTTGCGGGGGCATTCTTCGAGGATTTTCAGTTGGGTTTGAGAGAGTCGGAGCATTTTTTTATGATTTTATATTTTATATTTTATATTTTATATTTTATATTTTATATGATTGTAATTGGTATAGATATTTTTTAAACCGCAGATGTCGGCAGATGGACGGAGATAAACGCAGATAAATTAATTAGGGCGATCGCGTTTTTGGAGGAGAGTGCGATCGCCCTTTGCTTTCCAAAGTGCGATCGCTCGTTCAGATATATTCAAAGCTAATTAGTCTTCCCCTAACTCTGAAAACAATAATTCCAAGTCTCGATCGCCCCGTAGCACGCGAGCAATATCAATCCCGTCCGATCTCGGGTAATAAAAAATTAAATAATCCCTAACAATAAATCCGCGCAAGTTGGGGGATAACCCAGGGTAAGCTCATCTAATTTGGTATAAATTGTACTTGACAAAAAAACAACTATAGAAAACGTGGTATTCACGT
>NZ_JAUBPO010000127.1:0-16131 GCF_036700785.1 Microcoleus sp. S28C3
TTTCATTAGTTTTGAATACAAAATGATATTTTGTGATTATTTATTGTACCAAATTACAGCGGGAACCGCTGTATGAGAAATTGTTGGGCAATTACTGTACACAATTCTCAAGGCTCTACTTTCACGGAGGTGGGAATTGATAGCAGTGATATCGGCAGGAAAGTCGCTACTAAATTGCTGTATCTCGCTCAAATTTTGCCTAATCAAAAAGCTCAATTTGTCAAAGAATACCGCGACAGTATTCGAGCGCACAATCAGCTTATGTACGTGAGTTGTAGTCGTGCGAAACACCGGGTGTTTGTTACTAAGTGAACCCATTTTATATTTGGTGAATGGCACTTTTAGAGTTTAAGGGCGATGCCTGTGGCTGGCTACGCCTCCGCCATCGAGTCAGCGCAAGCGCGATCGCCCTTGAAATGTGCTACTTTTTTAATCATACTCAAGGGGGATGACAATAATTATATAACAAGAGAATGGAGTACAATACCAATACGGGACTAAAAGCTGAGAAAATTGTTAGGTTGCGATCGCACTCTTTATCTCACCAAAAAAGTTGCACCAACTTAAAACAGTGCCACACAGACGGAAGTAGTGTCAAAATTTCCCAGAGGATGGTATGAGTTTAACTAGAGCAATTCCAGAACTGGGTCAGTTAGTCAAAGTGCGATCGCGCCAATACGTCGTCACCGACATACGTCCAACGGCCATACCTGTTAATCCCATGCTACCAGGGTTACAGCAGTTGCAAAACCTGGTAATGCTTTCCTCTGTGGAAGATGATGCTTTGGGAGAAGAATTACAGGTAATTTGGGAATTAGAACCGGGGGCTTTTATTCGCGAACGGATGGAACTACCGCCACCTACAGGTTTTGATGAACCCGCTAAATTAGACGCTTTTTTGGATGCGGTACGCTGGGGGGGCGCTTCAACTGCTGATATTCGTACTATACAATCTCCCTTTCGCAGCGGTATTGATATTGAAGATTATCAACTTGACCCCGTTGTGCGTGCCATTCAAATGCCCCGTGTTAACTTACTAATTGCTGATGATGTAGGATTAGGGAAAACCATTGAGGCGGGATTAGTCGCGCAGGAGTTGACAATTCGCCATCGTTGCCGTCGCATTTTGATTATCTGCCCTTCAGCGCTACAAATTCAATGGCGCGACCAAATGCGGGATAAATTTGGTTTAGATTTTCGGATTGTGGATAGTAACTTGATGAAGGAGTTACGGCGTTCTCGCGGGATTCATGTTAATCCTTGGCAGCATTTTCCCAGATTGATTACCTCGATCGATTTTATCAAGCGCGATCGCCCCCTGCGTCTTTTTCGCGAACTCCTCCCCGCCGAAGGCGAACCCCTCTATCCCCGCCGTTTTGACTTGCTGATTGTCGATGAAGCGCACAACGTCGCACCATCCGGCGGCGGAAAATATGCAGTTGACTCGCTCCGAACCACTACAATTAGATTATTAGTTCCTCATTTTGAACACAAATTATTTTTAACCGCAACTCCCCATAACGGTTATCCCGAAAGTTTCACCGCCTTATTAGAATTGTTAGACTCCCAAAGATTTGCTAGGGGTGTTTCTCCTGACAAAAACCAACTGCAAGTTGTCATGGTGCGGCGACTAAAACAGGAGATGCAAAACTGGGATGGTTCGCCTTTATTTCCAGTAAGGAATTTAGCCCCTATTTTAGTAGATTATCCCGCCGGAGAACGGAGGGCGCACGCAGCTTTAAAACATTACACCGAATTACGCGGTAAAGGTGTGGCAGATAATACAGAAAAGTATGCCACTGAATTTGTTTTAAAACTGTTAAAGAAACGCTTGTTTTCTTCACCAGAAGCTTTTGCGATTACCTTAGCCCAGCACGAAAAATCTTTAACTTCTGCCCGTCGTCGGACTGCTACCACTTTATCACGACCAACTGAGGGAATTTTACGCCGTCAATTAGAGCAAGTTGAAGAAGAATTTGCCGATGATGCGGTTTACGAAGAAGCAACCGATGAAGCAATTACTAATACTAGCAGATTGTTTCGCCCACTTTCGCCAGCAGAACAACAATTATTACAAGAAATGCGAGACTGGGCAGAAGATGCTGCCAAACGACCGGATGCCAAAGCTCAAGAGTTATTGAATTGGATTCATACTCAGATCAAACCTAATGGGAAATGGTCGAAAGAACGGGTTATTATTTTCACCGAATATCGCGCCACTCAAAAATGGTTGTATAATTTATTAGCAGCCGAAAGATTAATCGAAGGAGACAGATTGATGACTCTTTATGGCGGCATGGTTTCGGAAGATAGGGAAAAAGTCAAAGCAGCTTTCCAAACCGACCCTGATATTTCCCCTGTGCGGATTTTACTCGCAACTGATGCAGCTTCGGAAGGGTTAGATTTACAGAATTATTGTTCTAAGTTGATTCATTATGAAATTCCTTGGAATCCGAATCGGATGGAACAGCGGAATGGCAGAATTGACCGTCACGGACAAAAAGCTCACGAGGTTTTAGTTTATCATTTTGTCGGAAAAGATTATAAACAAAATTCGGTAACGGGAACTAAACCCGGTGATTTAGAAGGTGATTTAGAATTTTTAATGCGGGCGGCATTAAAAGTTAATAATATCAGAGAAGATTTGGGTAAAGTGGGTATGGTGATTGCCCAGCAAGTAGAAGAAGCAATGTTAGGATATCGGACTACTTTAGATACTAGCAAATCTGAACGGGAATCGGAACCTGTGCGACGGATGTTAAAGTTTGAGCGCAAAGTCAGAGAACAGATTGATAAATTGCGGGAACAATTAAACGAAACTCGCCAGAATTTACGGTTGACTCCTGATAATATAGAATCAGTAGTAAAAATTGGGTTAGAATTAGCAGAACAACCGCCACTGATAGAAACTCAGATAGCAGGTTTAAATGGAAAAGCTTTTTATTTACCAGCCCTAAAAAGCAGTTGGGCGATGTGTAGCGAAGGGTTAGCCCATCCCCATACCAAGGCGATTCGTCCGATTGTTTTTGACCCGGAATTAGCCCAGGGTAAAGATAATGTGGTGTTAGCACATTTGAATCATCGGTTAGTACAAATGTGTTTGCGTTTGTTGCGGGCTGAAGTGTGGTCTGGGGAGGAAAGAAAATGCTTGCATCGCGTGACGGCGAGGTTAGTTTCTGCTAGTTCGGGGTTGGAAACTCCGGCGGTGGTTGCTTATGGTAGATTGGTGATTTTAGGAACCGACCAACAACGGTTACATGAAGAGGTGATTACGGCGGGGGGAATGTTGAAGGATGGGAAATTTACCCGGTTAAAAGTGATGCAATTGCAAGGGGCGTTAAATGCAGTTTTACCAGACGCAGCGCCAGATAGCGTTCAACAAAAATTAGCAAATTTTTGGCCGAATTATGCCGATGAATTGCTGAAAAGTTTGCAGGCGCGGATGAGTGATAGAACTGCTAGTTTACAGCGGGATTTGCAGAACCGGGCTGATAAAGAGGTGGCGGATATTACGGCTATTTTAACTGAGTTAAAGCTTAGTATTGAAAAAGAGTTTGTTGAACCGGAGTTTAAGCAATTGGAGTTATTTAATACGGAGGAAAAGGCACAATTTGAGCGAAATGTCAATAGTTTAAAGTTGAGGATTGAGCAAATTCCTCGCGAGATTGAACAGGAAACGGATCTGATTAGGGCGAGATTTGCTAATCCAACGCCGCGATTGTTTCCTTTGGCGGTGACATATTTAGTTCCGCAGAAACTTGTGAGGTAAATTAATATCAATAAAGGCACTGAAGTGCCTACTACAAACAAGTTCGTAGTAAGCACTTTAGTGCAAATGGAGATAAAACAAATGGCGTACAGCGATTTTAAGTTAAATGAAGTAAGTCAACGGTTTGGATTGACGGTAAATGAAGCGTCGGGAATGTTTGCGGATGTACCGGAAGCAGAATGTAGCGATTTACTGGTGACAATTCTAGGTGAAAATGTTGATTTGGCGGTGGCGATTAATACGGAAAAAGCCCGTTCAGAAATGATTATTAGTTTAGTTTTGTTAGAGATTAGGCGCAAATTTAAGGGTCAAATTAGCTTGTTTTCGGGGGTAGACTTTCCGGTTGATGTTCAACAAGGTTTAAATGGCATTTGTGATTTTATCATTAGTTCATCGAAAGAACAGTTATTTGTTCGCGCCCCGGTAATTACGCTGGTGGAGACGAACAATGAAAGCTTAAAATCGGGGTTGGCGCAGTGTATTGCGGAAATGGTAGCAGCACAGTTATTTAACGAACAACAAGGAAATCAACTTAAAAGTATTTATGGAGTCATCACCATCGGCACGATTTGGCAATTTTTCAAGTTACAGGATAAAGTAATTTCGATCGATTTAAGCGAATATTATATTAAGGATATCAAGAAAATTTTAGGTATCTTAGTCAGCGCCATTCAACAGCAATAAAAACCTATTCCCCATTACCCATCATGTCTACCGCACGTCACCACGCTGAATGGTTATCTCTGGTTGAAGCTTCCGGGCCTTTTTTAAGTTTACCGGTATTGCTGAAAGTGTTTCCCAGTGGGTTAGATGCCCATGACTCGGAACATTTTAAGCTGTTACGGTTAGCTTATGAAGAATGGCAGGATAATCAACTGGGGGCGCGTCCTGAAAAGGCGATTCATCGCGCTTGGGTGGAATTTGTTTTGCGGCAGACTTTGGAATTGCCGGAGGAGGTATTGTTAGAAGGGCAGCGCATTCCGCCTGGGTTGCAAACCACTGTTGCACAACAGGGCGAAGTTCTCCGGCCAGATTGGGTAATTGTTAATCCTCAAGAAACACCTAATGCAGGGACACCCCGGCTATTAGTTCAGATTGTACCTCCGGAACAGGATTTGGAGAAACCTTTGGCAGGACAGCGCTGGAAAGCAAGTCCCGCGACTCGGATGATGGAATTATTGCACGCTGGTAATGTGCGGTTGGGGTTAGTAACTAATGGCGAACATTGGATGTTAGTTAATGCGCCTAGAGGTGAAACCACGGGTTTTATTTCTTGGTACGGGACGCTGTGGTTGGAAGAACATTTGACGTTGCGGGCGTTTCGCAGTTTGTTGGGGGTGAGGCGGTTTTTTGGGGTGGATGACTCGGAAATACTGGAAACTTTGCTAACTCAAAGTATTAGCGACCAGCAAGAAGTTACTGACCAATTGGGTTATCAGGTACGGCGGGCGGTAGAGGTGCTGGTACAGGCATTAGACCGCATCGACCAAGATAGAAATCGCACTCTCTTGCAAGATATTTCGGAACCTCAGCTTTACGAAGCGGCGCTGACGGTGATGATGCGTCTGGTGTTTCTGTTTTCAGCGGAGGAACGGAAGTTGATTCCTTCGGCGGGGGGAGAAGCGCTTTATCACGAATATTATGCGGTTTCTACCATTTCCGCTAAGTTGCGCAGCGATGCGGATAAGTTTGGCGAGGAGGTGTTGGAACGCCGCAGCGATGCCTGGTGTCGGTTGTTGGCGACGTTTCGCGCTGTGCATGGGGGAATTTGCCACGATTTACTGGATATTCCGGCCTATGGCGGCAGTTTGTTCGACCCGGACAGATTCCCGTTTTTGGAGGGGCGAGTGCGGGGAACTCGCTGGCAAGAGATTTCTGCTGAACCTATCCCGGTGAACAATCGGATTGTGTTGCATTTGTTGGAAGCGTTGCAAATTTTGCAAATCAGAGTGGGCGGGACGCTGGAACCGCGCCGGCTTTCGTTTCGGGCGCTGGATATTGAGCAAATCGGTCATGTCTATGAAGGCTTGCTCGACCATACGGCAGTCCGGGCAATGTCTCCGGTTTTAGGATTGATTGGGACGCGGGAACGGGAACCTGAGGTGGCGCTTTGGGAGTTGGAACGGCTGCAAGCCAAGGGCGAGGAGGATTTGGTCAAATTTGTCAAAGAGCAGTCGAATAAGTCCCCTGCGGCGCTGCGTAAGGCTCTCTCAGTGGTGATTTTGCCAAGGGTGCAGGAGCGGTTGCGGGCGGCTTGCAATAATGATGGGGAATTGTATCAGCGCGTTTTGCCGTTTGCCGGATTGATTCGCCTGGACACGCTGGAGTACCCAATGGTGATTCCAGAGGGCAGTGTCTACGTCACCCAAGGTTCAAATCGTCGGGAAACGGGGACGCATTATACACCGCGCAGTTTAACTGAACCTATCGTGCAATATACCCTGGAACCGTTGGTTTATGAAGGGGTGGCAGAGGGGAAGCCGAAGGAAGAGTGGCGACTCAAGTCAGCGAAGGAGTTACTGCAACTCAAAGTCTGCGATATGGCGATGGGGAGTGGGGCGTTTTTGGTGCAGACTTGTCGCTATTTGGCGGAACGTTTGGTGGAGGCGTGGGAAGGGTTGGAACGGGAAAATCCGGGGAAAGTAGTGATTGCGCCGGAGGGGACTTTATCTAAGTTCCGTCCTGATGAGTGTCCGATTCCTAAAGATAGTGATGAACGGTTGACGGTGGCGCGGCGGATTGTGGCGGAACGCTGTCTTTATGGAGTAGATAAAAATTCTCTGGCGGTGGAGATGGCGAAGTTATCGCTGTGGTTGATTACGTTAGCAAAAGCGCGTCCGTTCACGTTTTTAGATCATGCCTTCAAGTGGGGGGATTCGCTGGTTGGGGTGAATTTGGAACAGTTGCGCTACTGGAATTTAGACACGACTGGTACGCCTGCTTTGTTTGCGGATAAGATTCGCCGGGAGGTTGAACAGGTGATTGAGTTGCGGCGGCAAATTGCAGCAAAACCAGGGATGACGGCGCAAGACCAAACCGAGAAGGCTTATTTGTTGGCGAAGGCAAATGCTGTTGCCAATGATTTGCGCGATGGCTGCGATTTGCTGGTTGCTAGTTATTTTAACGATTTGTCTGAGGCGGAACGAGAGGGGTTAAGGCAAACGCTGTTAACGGTGTTTCGGGATGGGGCGAGTGTTTCTGAAAAGGTGCGTCAGGTGCTGCCAGATTTGGAAAAGTTGCGCCCGTTTCACTGGGAGTTGGAGTTTCCAGAGGTGTTTTTGGGTGAGGGACGGGGTGGATTTGATGCGATTGTTGGAAATCCACCGTTTATGGGTGGATGGAAGATCACGGGTATATTGGGTACAGAGTACAGAGGATTTCTCTTAAAAAGAGTAGCAGATGGGAAAAAAGGTGCCGCTGATCTATGTGCTTACTTCTTTTTAAAAGGAGAACAGATACTTAAAATTAATGCTAGTTTTGGTCTAATAGCTACGAATACATTAACTCAGGGAGATAGTCGTGAAGTTGGTTTAGATCAGTTAGTTTCAAAAAGATGTATAATTATTCGTGCTGTTTCTAGCCAAAAATGGCCTGGAAATGCTAGTTTAGAAGTTGTTAAAGTATGGCTTTATAAAGGGATTTGGAAAGGTAAGTTTATACTAGATGAAAAAAGCGCATTAGGAATCACATCATTTTTAACAATTCCTGGCAATACAATAGGAAAGCCTTATAAATTAGTAACTAACATAGATAAATCATTCAAAGGTTCAGACGTTTATGGAATGGGTTTTCTGTTAACACCTGAAGAAGCTAAGTATTTAATTCAAAAAGATTCTCGGAATGAAGAGGTTTTATTTCCTTATTTAGGTGGTCAAGATTTAAATTTTTCTCCAGATCAATCTCCGAGTAGATGGGTCATTAACTTTAAATGCTGGCCTTTGGATGCTGAAAATGATGATCCAAATGAGCCTAAAGGACCACCCTATGCAAGTGATTATCCAGACTGTTTAGCAATTGTAGAACAAAAAGTCAAACCTGAGCGAGAAGCTTTAAAAAATACTCCTGATAGTCGCAAACTTAAACAATTATGGTGGCAATTTAGCAGAACAAGACCCGAGCTTTATTCTGTAATTGCAGATATGAAGAGGGTATTAGCAAGAGCAAGAATTGCTAATATCCACTCCATAGCTTATATACCAAGAGGCTGGATATATAACGAAAAGGTAGTCCTTTTCCCTAATTGCTCATTTGCGCTCATCCAGTCAACAATTCATGAAATTTGGGCAAGAGAGTATAGCTCTAGCTTACGAAATGATATGCAGTATACTGCATCAGATTGCTTTGAAACCTTCCCCTTCCCCTCATCAACCTCAAACCTAGAAGAAATTGGCGAAAAATATTACACCCACCGCCAATCCATCATGCTTTCTCGCCAAGAAGGATTAACCAAAACCTACAACCGCTTCCACAACCCGGACGAAACCGCCGCCGATATTCAACAACTGCGAGAATTGCACGTAGAAATGGATAACGCCGTTGCCGCCGCCTACGGTTGGCAAGACATAGACTTAGGGCATGACTTCCACCAAACCAAACAAGGATTGCGCTACACCATCAGCGAAACCGCACGGCGGGAAGTGCTAGATAGACTCTTGCTGCTAAATCACGAACGCTACGACGAAGAAGTCGCCCAAGGGTTGCACGATAAAGGGAAGAAAAAGGGGAAAAGTGGGGGAAAAACTGCTAAAAAACAGGTGTCATCTGAGGGACAGTTAAGCTTATTTTGATTAGCAGATGAAACAAACGTTCGTAGTAGGGACTGAAGTCCCTTTAGCACTTTAGTGCTTACTACAAACGTAAAATGTTCGTAGTAGGGACTTTAGTCCCTCTAGCACTTTAGTGCTTACTACGAAATTTATTCTACTTTTAGCCCACTGCATAATCACTCATTTCCCGCATGAAAGGAGGATAAAAACCTAACACAATATCTTGTTTTGGTACACCCAAATTGACTAAATCTGCTGCAATATCATGTTCTGTTGAATTGTAAAAAATCCAGATTTTCTCATTGCGAATATCAAGATGTATTATACAATCATGTACCCAGCGTTTATGCTGCCAACCCAGATGCACAATTTGATAGTGATTTCGCTGTGTATCAAAGATAGTTTCAACTTCAATATCACCATAAGCTGGCTTAATTTCTGCGTACTCCATCAATAATTGCTGTACAATTTGCTGATAGTTGGTTAATTGATCCGTTAGTTTTTCCATTGTGAAATTTGCTCCAGTTCAATGTCGTAAATAATCAATTTTACGGAATTTTCTTGCAGCATTGATGCTGGAAAATCACGTTGAAAGAAGCTGTTATAGATTAAATCGGGTATGGCTAAATAGAGAATGCGATCGGGTTCTTCACGACGCAATGCAGCCCGATAGTTAATAAACTGCCCCAGTGCTGTATGAAACTCAGAAATTGCCGATGCACTAGCTAAAAAACTTTTGACTTCCACCGCAATTTTCTCATTTCCTCGCTCTGCTGCCAGTAATCTTTCTGCCCCCAAGTCAATTTCCATATCTACACCACCCACTTTAATTTTAAGTGGATCGTGAGTAACATTCCACCCATCCTTAGTAAGAGCAGTTTTAACAACTTGATGAAAACGATCCTTAGCCACAATAGACGATTTGATATAAAGGTGCAATTTAAAACTATCACATTTAGTGAAAGATGGTGCGTTAAGCGTAGCCGTGACGCACCCTATGTATTTAAATGTGGTATTATGCTAAAATGCTAAATTGCTAATTTATGAATATTACAAAATATTGCAATGTTATGAATATTATCCAACTTCCTGCTATACTACCTGGCAACTTAGACCTCGCAGCGATTAACGAACAGTTAAAAAATGGGAATACTCAATTAGATTGGAGTAGCGTAGTTTCTGTCAAAGAAGAAGATTTGGCAATATTATTAAATGGTTTTAGCGATCTTGATAGTGAGGTGATTGATTCAGAAAATTCTACGATGTCAGATAATATTGCTCGAAAAGTTGGAGAGTTTCTTAATAACCATCTAAATAGTGAAAACAATAACCATCTAAATAGTGAAAACAATAATTATCCAAATAGTGAAAACAATAACCATCCAAATAGTGAAAACAATCATCCTTCTATTATACCACCCCCAAGTTATTATCAAATTCGGAAAAAATTAGAAGAAGCAATATTAAATGATTTACTCGGCCCTGCGGGGAAAGAGTATGAAGAAATAGACGAAATGCGAGTTAGCGATCGCTACCTCGTCGGATTAATCGCACCTAGCGATCGCCATATTGTACCCGAAGAACTCGAAGAAACGCCCGAACAAATGGATGAATTAGCCATTTCCGGTAGCGGTACTTTAGAAGAAGGCACAACCGAAAGTAACATTCTCCCTGCCGAGAAAATGTTTCCCTCCGCAATTGGCATGACTTTTTGTGTTGATGGAAATGCCAAAGCAATTAAAGTAAAAGCAGGGTGGGGACAATACGAAAAAGGGAAAAGCGAAAGCGCCAAAACTTCGACTGGCGAAGCAAAAACCTTGTGGCGGCGCTACCCGATTCGAGGAACCTCACCGGATATTATCTTAAAAGTAGGTACGATTAATCCTTGGCAAATCGATCCAGAAAAAGCAGTATTTGTTCAAGGTCAAATTCGCCAACAGCATCAAGATTGGATTGTGACTGTCTTCTTAGTTAATGGACAAAAAGAACCGGAAATTAGACGCGATAGCGCTTGGTTATTTCAACCAGAATTAAGCGTTGAGTCTGCCGACCCCAAATATCCCGAGATTTTCATTAAACGGCGGCTGAAACGCCAACTCGGTAAACTCAACCCCGTCTTATTTGCCGAAGAACAAGCAATGGCGATGCAGTACCGCAACTGCATAGAATTTGCCGTCGGACACGGGACAGGCGTACACGCGGAACTTTTAGGCGGAAAGTGCGATGGGGAAGCCAGCCAAAGGCATCGGGCTATCCGCCTTGAAACTAAAGTCGTTCCCGCCTACGAAATACCCCAAACTACGCCGCCAACTATTGAGGAAATACCGGGACTGGCGGGATTAATTTTAGATATGAAAGAACTTGCAGAAATTCCCGATTTATCAACTGCTTTAAGTTCTTTAACTATTGCTTATAGTGAATGGATTACCCAACAAACTGCGAAAATTGCCGACTCCACCGCTGATTTAGAGGATTATCAGGATGCGGCAAAATCGGCATTGGCAAATTGTCAAATAACTTGCGATCGGATTCAAGCAGGAATCACGTTATTACAAACAGATTCTCAGGCTGCTGAAGCGTTCCAATTTATGAATGTCGCCATGTGGAAACAGCGGATTCACTCAATTTATGCAGAAAATAAACGGCGCGGCGAAGCCAGCGAATGGGATAATATTGATATTCCCAAGAATCGCACCTGGCGACCGTTTCAGTTAGCTTTTATCCTGCTAAATCTTCCCAGTATCACCGAATTAGACCACCCCGATCGATGTCATCCCACAGATGCGATCGCAGATTTACTTTGGTTCCCCACCGGCGGCGGTAAAACCGAAGCCTATCTAGGATTAACAGCCTACACCATTGGACTGAGAAGATTGCAAGGAGATATTGCCGGACGTTCCGGCGCAGCAGGCGTTGCTGTCCTCATGCGCTACACCCTCCGCCTCTTAACATTACAACAATTTCAACGCGCCACAACCTTAATTTGTGCCTGCGAAGAAATCCGCCGCCAAGATGAAAATAAATGGGGAAAAGAACCGTTTAGAATTGGGTTATGGGTAGGGATGAAAACCACACCAAACCGAACCGAACAAAGCAATGAATTTCTCAAACAAAAACTCGGACAATACCAACCCACTAGCAGCGGTTCCCCCCATCAATTAACTAACTGTCCTTGGTGTGGTTCTCAAATTAACCCAGGCAAACAACATATTAAAGTAGAATCCTTTGCCAAAGGATCAGGACGCACTTTAATTTACTGCGGTGATGCTTTAGGCAAATGTTTATTTACCCAAAAACAATCTCCCACCGAAGGTTTACCCATTGTAGTTGTAGATGAAGAAATCTATCGTCGCTTGCCAACATTAGTCATAGCAACTGTTGACAAATTTGCCCAAATGCCCTGGAATGGTGCTGTACAAATGCTATTCGGACAAGTAGACGGATATTGCAGCCGTCACGGTTTCCGTTCTCCTGAAATCGAAGACACAGACTCTCACCCCAGTAAATACGGACTCCCTACTGCTAAAACTATTTCGACTAATGCCTTGAGGCCGCCAGATTTAATTATTCAAGATGAATTGCACTTAATTAGTGGCGCTTTGGGAACCCTAGTCGGACTGTATGAAACCGCCGTAGATCAACTGGCCTCCTGGGAAGTCAACGGTAAAATAGTCCGTCCCAAAGTAATCGCTTCCACTGCGACGATTAGACAGGCGCGCGACCAAGTACATAACCTATTTTTGCGCCAAGTACAAGTTTTCCCCCCCCAAGGATTAGATATTGAAGATAACTTCTTTTCCTGTCAGCGTCCGCCTTCAGAGGATTATCCCGGTCGGCGATATTTGGGGATTTGTGCCACAGGAAGGCGATTAAAAGCAGCATTAATTCGCGTTTATACAGCAGTATTGGCCGCCTCTCAAGATTTGTTTGAAGACTATGGCGATGTGGTTGACCCTTGGATGACCTTAGTGGGTTATTTTAATTCAATGCGGGAATTAGGAGGAACTCGGCGTTTAGTGGATGATGACATTCAATCTCGCTTAGCAAAAACCGACCGCAGAGGGTTAGCAAAACGTCTGAGACTCGAAGTAGAAGAATTGACCTCGCGCAAAAATTCTACCGATATTCCCATCGTATTAAATTGGTTAGAAACTCCTTTTTCCTCAGAGAAGTCCACCAAAAATAACAATCGTAAACCGTTAGATGTTTTACTAGCTACTAACATGATTTCTGTTGGCGTAGACGTAAAACGTTTAGGCGTAATGGTAGTGACAGGTCAACCCAAAAACACTGCTGAATACATCCAAGCAACCTCGCGGGTAGGGCGAAGTTTCCCCGGTTTAGTATTTACTGTTTATAACTGGGCACGACCGAGAGATTTATCTCATTATGAGCAATTTGAACATTATCATGCTACCTTCTATCAGCACGTTGAAGCCCTCTCAATTACTCCTTTTGCTCCCCGCGCCATTGACCGAGGGTTAGCTGCTTTATTCGTTTCTTTAGTGCGTTTGGCAGGTAGCGAATTAAACGCGAATGATAAAGCCGGTAGGATTTCTCGCCATCATCCTTATGTGGAAGCTGCTATTAATGCGATTTGCGATCGGGCTTTGGCAGTAGGAGATACTAAGACCCGCGATTTAGTAAAACAAGAATTAGAAGCTAAATTAGACTATTGGTTAGCAGAAGCGGATACAACGGGAGGAAAAGTATTAGGATATCAGACTAAAAAAGATGGGGTGACAATGGGATTATTAGAACAACCAGGACAAAGCAATTGGCAATCATTTACTTGTTTAAATTCCTTGCGAAATGTTGAACCAAATATTGGATTAATTTTAGACGATCGCATCCCCGATGATGACGATCGTCCAATACAATCAATGAGTGAAACTACCCCAATTGATTTAAACTTTTAGAAGCAATCCCCCACGATTCACTTGTCAGCCGACGGGCGGGCGCGCCGTCGGCACAACCGCTAGATATTTGCACAAATCATTTAGGTTCGCCATATATTAGTTAATACAATGACAACAAATCAATTCTCTTCTAAAAACAAAGTCGGCGAACTCCGACCCAGCCAAATTTTATTTTCTTCAGGCATTGGTTCTATTGTAGATTTACCCAACTTATCAACTATGGTAATGGGATTAGATGATTGGGAACTCACTCACGCCTCAGAATTAGGAGAAGCCCGGTTACTAGCAGCAGTGCAAAAAGAAATCGGTACTCAAGTCAAAAAACTGCTAACGCCACCTATATCTCAATCAAACAACCTTATCCCTAACTTATTTGATGAAAGCGCCAAAGTAGGAATTCCAGTCTCACCTTTCCCCACCTGGGTAGTTTGTCCCCAATGTCGATTACTCGCCCCTTTAAGAGCGGGGCTATTTGAGTTAAAAACCGACCGCCATCGACCCGACCAAAATCGCTACATTCATAGGAATTGCCGCAATTTTTCTCCAACAGCCATCCCTGCGAGATTTTTAGTAGCTTGTCAACACGGACACTTAGATGATTTTCCCTGGCGCTACTTCGTTCATAGAGGTAACAGTAATTGCAAAGGTTCTCTGCGTCTCTATGAATATGGTATCTCTGGGTCTGCCACCGATATTGAAGTAAAATGCGATGGTTGCAGTAAATCTCGTCGGCTGTCCGATGCCTTTGGCGAACTTGGTAAAATGAATATGCCTCAGTGTCGCGGCCGCCATCCCCATTTACGCAACTTTGCAGAAGATGGATGTACCAAACAAATGAAAAGTATCTTACTCGGTGCATCCAATAGCTGGTTTCCTATCACCCTTTCCGTACTCTCGATTCCCACTACTATTAATCAACTGGGGCAACTGGTTAATAAACATTGGGCTGTGTTAGAAAAAGCTATTACAATTGACATTTTAGCTGCTTTCCGCCAAATCGGTCAACTAAAAGAATTTGCTAAATATTCAGATGCCGAAATCTGGAAAGAAATTTTACAAAAACGTCAAGAAACAGGTGAAACCGAATGCCTCGACGTGAAAGATATCAAAACCCCAGAATGGCAAGTTTTTTCTAATGCCGATACCAGTTTGAATAGCGCTGACTTTTGGTTAACACCCGTCGCCGCCCCTGATGGCTACGAAGCTTATTTTGAAAAAGTTGTCTTAGTAGAACGCTTGCGAGAAGTTCGTGCTTTAGTTGGTTTTACTCGTATTGAATCTCCTGGTGACTATGCTGAAACAGGAGAATTACCCGAAGAATACTGGGCTCCTTTGAGTCGTTCTGAACCTACATGGGTGCCAGCTTCAGAAGTGCGCGGCGAAGGTATTTTTATGCAGTTTCAAGAAGAAAAACTACAAAAATGGTTATCCAGTACACCTGGATTAAAAACTTACGAACAACAAAGCTTAGAAGCCCATCGTCGTTGGCGCAGGGCGCGTTCCTTAGATCCTGAGACTAATTTCCCCGGTATTCGTTATATTTTACTTCATTCCTTCGCTCATGCTTTGATGCGACAATTAGTAATAGAATGTGGTTACAATGCTGCTAGTTTGCGGGAACGCATTTACTCAAAAGATCCGAATGAAGATAATGGCCCAATGGCTGGTGTCTTGATTTATACAGCCGCACCCGATAGCGAAGGTACGCTAGGAGGATTAGTCAGTTTAGGGGAACCAGGTACTTTTGGCCGTCATATCGACCAAGCTTTAGAACAAATTGGTTTATGTGCTTCTGACCCTTTATGTGCGGAACATAGCCCCTTACAAAATACAACTTCTTTGCATTGGGCGGCTTGTCATGCTTGTTTATTTAGTCCTGAAACCTCCTGCGAACGAGGAAATAAATATCTCGATCGCACTTTGTTAATTCCTACTATGAATGCTGATTTATCAGAATTAGCTTTCTTTCAATAATCTTATATAGTAATCCTTGCAGGAGTCGTAAATTTTTTACCCCACCCCAGCCCTCCCCGATGCCTTGGGGAGGGAGTAAGAAATTCACAAAGGATTTAGGATTGATTGCTATATCTAAAGTCAATTAATAAGCTGCTAATGCGAGCTATTCTCTGGGCAGCTAGCGCTGCCCCCGCTTAGCAGCTATTTTAACGCACAAAGATGCAAACCAAATCCCACACCGCGACAGCTAAAAGCCGAAAAAAAGAGAGCGGATTTTCCAAAATTAAACCAAAGGCAAGTGTTCCCTTAGAACAAACCGAACCTTTGGTCGAAGATGAACTAAAAGTTGAAGAAAAATCCGATCGCAATTCCTCCAATAGCGCAGGCGATTCTCCCCAGCTTTTGCCAGCAGAAATTAAGCTTGTCTGCACGCAAGACAATTTAGCCAACCATCTCGAACTTGTCAGCAAAGCTGTCCCAGCAAAACCCACCCACCCCGTGTTAGGAAATGTCCTCTTGGTCGCTTGCAAAAAAACGCAGCGAGTCCAACTCAGCGTTTTCGACATGAGCTTGGCCATTCAAACATCCTTTGATGCCAAAGTGATATCTCCCGGCGACATGACCATTCCTGTCGGACTTCTCAGTAGACCTCTTGCGAAATTCTCAGGCGATCGCTAATTTATCTTCAAAGAAAGTTCATAATTATAAATACCAGCAATCA
>NZ_JAUBPO010000128.1:0-16014 GCF_036700785.1 Microcoleus sp. S28C3
AATTTGATTGAATTGGTCTGGCATTCAGCGAAAGAATATATAGCACATCGACTGTTTAAGTCAGTAGAAGAATTGTCGGAATTGCTACAGAGATTATTAAATGAAGGAGAAATGGTTATTAAATGGGATAGAAAAATCAAAAATAAAGGCAATGCTATTTTATCCGGTTTAGCTGCGTAGCAGCTTACAACCGCTAAAGTTGAGGAGAGGCACAGTTTAATTCAAATGTTTCCTTTAATGAGCACCATTCCTATAGACCTCACCTCCTCTGAGTATTTGTGTCAATTTTTGTAAAGAAACTGTTACCTTTAAGTGATATTATAATATCGAACAATTTGTATAAAAGCTTAAAAATATTCTGCTAAATGCTGAGACTTATTACCGACTTTGATGGCCCGATCATGGACGTGTCCGATCGCTACTACCGAGTTTACCAGCAGTGTCTCGCCGAGACTAAGCGTTCGGGCCAACCAGTGCGCGAACTCCTCAAAGCCGAGTTTTGGGACATGAAGCGCGCGCGGGTTCCGGAAACCGAAATTGGCATTCTCTCAGGATTAGACGCAGCCCAGGCCCGCGAATTTGCCCAGAAACGCCGTCAAACCGTCCACACCCTACCCTACATGATTTACGATCGACCAGTTCCCAGCGCTCTGGAAACCCTCGAAAAGGTGCAGCGCGCTGGAGTAGACTTAGCGGTGATGACCATGCGCCGCGTCAGGGAACTGGATGAAGCCTTCAACCGCTGTAATCTAGGGCAATTTTTCCCAGAAAACCGCCGCTATTGCCTCCCCAACGATTACGTCAAAACCGGGGATGTCAAAGATAAGCCCCTGCTAATGGCAAGAGCTCTCGCCGAACTGCCGCCGGCTTCTGACCTTTGGATGGTTGGCGATACGGAGGCGGACATTATAGCAGCAAAAACGCACGGTGTTAAAGTAATTGGTGTTTTGTGCGGAATTCGCGATCGCACCCAACTAGAAATGCACCAACCGGATTTAATTGCTAACAATTTGAGTGAAGCATTTGAGATTATTTTAAGTCGCCAAAATTAGTCATTAGTCATTAGTCATTAGTTATGAGTTATTAATTGTTAGCTGATATTATTTGTCCGAGGTCTGGCATTTCACAGTGATTAGTTGTTGGCTGCTGACTGCTGACTAATGACTAATGACTGCTGACTAATAACTGCTGACTAATGACTCTTGACTATCGCAGAAAACCGCTGACCAGCCACAGAATTAAAAACGTAAACAAAGCGATAAATTTCTCTGTTGTTATAAATGCCGGACTGACAAAAGATCCCACAACGCCTCCCAGCAGCAAGCCTATAACCAAGCCAGCCACAGTCAGCAGCACGGCCCGACCAAATTTTTGTTCCTTGCGATTAACAAAATAAAGACAAGAGCCGACCCCAAGAGCCAGAGTCAACTGTAGTAAAGCATCATTAGCCGCCGGATAAATACTCAGTCCGCCTAACCCCACATACACCCCAGCCGGCCACAAAATGTCCGATCGACTAGGAGTATCGATTAGCCGCTGCAACCAAGCTGGGCTGCCACTAGGAGGAGAGGGAGTAAAGCTTGCGGGTGGGGGAGTCAGCCGCTCGGGAAAGCGGATGCGTTCGGGCACTTTAATTTTACCTTCCTGTCGCTGCCGCAGGCGATCCATGAGGATCGCGTCGTAGGCTGCTTCGATCGATTCCAAACGTTTCTTGTCACCACTGTACTGCTCAGCTAGGCGCGTGCGGGCCTCTTGCACTTCATCAAAGGAAGCATCTTCATCGACTTCAAGCAGTTGATAGGGAGTTGGCTCACTCATTGTAATAACCCGCTGAAGACTCTCGTTATAGAGCAATCTTAACAAGAGAGGAAAGCGGGGCGGGGGCTCTGCCGCTTTCCCAAAAGTTTTGCTGCTAGTTTTTAGTGCTTTAAAACAGGAACCAGCAAACCTTAGGAAGGTAGAAGATAGAAGGCATTTGGCATTGGGAAATACAAAATAATGAATCCAAAGATTTTTATTTTTATCTTTGCCGTCTAAAATTTTACCTTCTGCCAAATGCCCTCAGAAGGAACTTGTCCCGCCGGCGCTCACAATTCCCGACCACTGAACTTTTTTAAGTCGATCGCGGCGGTAGGAAAAAAAGCGAGCCGAGTCAGAATAAGTACAGAAAGGAGCGATCGCCACT
Organism: Microcoleus sp. S28C3; assembly: GCF_036700785.1. Taxonomy (NCBI): domain Bacteria; kingdom Bacillati; phylum Cyanobacteriota; class Cyanophyceae; order Oscillatoriales; family Microcoleaceae; genus Microcoleus; species Microcoleus sp. S28C3. The sequence continues at coordinate 2,186 of NZ_JAUBPO010000128.1, forward strand.
TGAGAAAGATCGATTCCCAACTGCTGCAATTGCAGAGCATTGCAGAGGCGAACATCAAAGCGTACCTTTCCCGGTTCTGGATCGGCCAAGACAGGCGTTTCCGGCAGTTGGTGCAAAAACTCTAGAATGCCGTCGGCTGTTGCACTAACGGCACTCTTAGGAGCAATGGTGGCTCCCAGTTCCGCTGCTACTTCCACAGATACCTGGTAAACCTCTCCAGCGATCGCCGGCCCCATAGCAATCTTCAGACTTTCTAGTTGACTGCCTTGTGCCACAAGTTGAGCGATCGCCTCTGGTAATATCTTAGCAGCAGTCCCGCGCCAACCCGCGTGAACTGCCGCAACCAGTCCCGTGCGTTCGTCAGCAATCAGCACCGGCACGCAGTCAGCCGAGCAAACCCACAGCGCCTCCAATTCTCCCTCGGCCACCAAGCCATCAGCCTCAGCATAGCTTGGGGCAGCGGTGGACGGGCCCGGAGCCACAACAGGGAGCAACTGACTGGTTTTGAGTACCGCATTGCCGTGTACCTGTTGGAGTCGGTAAACCTTAGCTCCAGGTTGCAGAACTTCCGTCAGATCGATCGGCCCCTGCGACGAGAAATCGCGCGTAAAAAAGCCGTGAGACCAGCGGGAAAGCAAGCTGCAAGTCAGATAGGGCAAGCCTTCAGAACTCTGCCACTCCCAACTGATACCGTCTGGTTGTCCGGCGCACTCAGAGTCAGAAACATTTGTCAAGAGATCGCCAGCTACAGTCATGAAACCTATCCTTACCCAAGCGAATCATTTGCCTTGTATTCTAAACAATCAACAATTTTGCCGACTAAGTTTAAATCGACGATCGGCTTTAATCAAAAAATCGCGGTTCCTCGGCGGTTAACTCCGGCGGACGCCACCAAAATTTTGCATGACCCGAGAGCAAAATTTCGGTAACTAATTAACATATACGAACGCCAAAGCGCTATCATCAGTGTGACCGTCAGAGACGAGTTGTCAGTGCAATCAGGCTCGAAAAAACCAGGGTATCCATCGCGACTCTACCCAGCGGCATTCGACTTATTGGATGCGCCAAAAAAATTGCCTCAAGCCCGGTAAAATCATTTAGGGCTGTATAAAGACAAGGATTGCAATACATTCGATCCTGACTTCGATCTCCTTTTACCCCCTGTTGAGTTGGGAAAAAAATCGTGAAACCAGTTCCAGACAAGCAAATAACAGCCCATTTGAACACCAAACAGCAAAAAAAGAACCCTACAGGCGCCCGGACTCGCTCGCGCCTTTTGTCCGAGCGCTCACTGCTGGTGGGACTGGGTTGCCTTGCCAGTCTGGGACTGCTCAGCAAAGGCCTAGTTTGGGCCCAAGCCGAAACTCCGCCAGCAGAACAAGCCGTCCCAGGCGCAGCAGACCTCCAGCCATTATTTGAAGCTCCTGTCCCGCCCCCGGAACCAGAATACAGCCAAGGGTCGCCAGAACCATACCCTGAACCGCAGGCAGAAGTTCCGCCGTCCGAGCCTTTCGATGCCCAACCGCCGTCCGAGCCGGAGTACGCCAGCGAACCACCTCCCACCCAATATTATCTGCCAGAGCCCGCGCTGATTCCCCTGCCAGAAGCGACGGCCCAGGAGCCGCCTTTTGAAGCGCCAGTTAACCCAGCCCACGCTGAAATCGACCAAACAGACTACAGCGTTGGCGCTACCAGCGAGTACCAAGAGTACGAAGCGCCAACAAGAATAGAGTTTGCAGAACGATCGAACGGCTGCGAAGGAGTTGGCGGTTTGTGTGCGCCTCCTCCTGTTTCCGAGCCGGTGACGGCAGATGCCGGAGAACCCAACTACAGCCCGGAAACTCCGATCGCAGACGACGGCTACATTGCAGCTCCTCCTCCTCGAAATCTGCCAGAAAGCATTCCAGACAATGTTCGGGAAACTGTCGCCGGAAATAGTAGCGGGAATCCTGTCAGTAAAATCGGTCAAGCCGTTCAAAAAATAGGCAGCCAGGTTTGGGGGGGTTCAAACCCGCCGGAATCTGCTTACGCACCCCCCCGCTACTCAGCAGGCGCTGGATACTCAGCAGACGCTGGATACTCGGCAAACATCGGCTACTCGGCAGACGCTGGATACTCCGCAGACGCTGCGTATTATGCTGGATCTGCATCTTACGGCGGCGGCCCTCCAGCACCCAGCATGGGACTCGGGCCTGTTCAAGTCGGTGCGGTTAGTGTCAGCAGCGGCAGCAATACCGGTTTTGCTTACTACAATCTCACGCCTCGTCCCGCAGGCCTGCCCGGAAATGGCAACACAAGCTTGCTGTTTCCGCTATCTATTGCTTCGGCAATTACTTCGCCGTTTGGGTGGCGGACTCATCCGGTTATGGGCTACGGCAGGTTTCACACTGGAACTGACTTGGGGGCCCCGCTGGGAACGCCGGTACTGGCCGCCTATGCAGGTCAAGTGGCGATCGCCGATTGGTTGGGGGGCTACGGTTTGACGGTGGTTCTCAACCACAACAAAAAGTCTCAGGAAACTCTCTACGGCCACCTTTCGGAACTGTTTGTGAAACCGGGAGAGTGGGTCAAACAGGGAGAGACGATCGGCCGCGTCGGCAGTACAGGAATGTCTACAGGGCCTCACCTGCACTTCGAGGTTCGGCAAATGACTGACCAGGGTTGGGTGGCGATCGACCCGGGTTCTCAGCTAGAATTCGCTCTGGCAAAAATGATGGGCACTTTGGAAACCGCCAAAGTACCGCAAATGCCGAAAATGGTGGAAATACAAACTGCTAACTCACTCAAGGATTTGGAAAACGATCTGCCGCAGCTTCCACCTTTGCCGCTGGGAATGGACATCGAAGTTCACAACCTCCAGCCGCCATTCCCGGAACTGTTAAAAGCTGACACTTCTAAGCCCAAAGATGTCGAAGCAGTCAAACCCAAAACTCAGAAGCAAGCTAGCAGGTAAAAATTGGGGATTGGCTGGATTAATTTTTTTAGGGGCGGGCGAATAGCCCGCCCCCCAAAAAAATTGATATTTTGTAGAACGGGCACTCCTAACTTGTTGTTGAGCAGGGTGCAAGATTTGTTGATATCAGATCTGATGGATTTCTCTTTACCAAAAAAAGCCTGGTAACGAGGAAAAACCGATAAAAATTGGTAACTTGCAGCTTATGCTAATAGCGCAGCATTTATGGGAATTAATTTTATTTCTGATTATTCTAGTCGGGCCGGTTCCCTTAAGCTTGTCTCTTGCCTTCGAGAATCAGAAGGAAAACAATAACTATTCATATCCGCATTTTCTCCTCATACTCCTGACGGGATGGAGTATTGCACAAGTCTGTATCGGCTTGATATTAGGAAGTGCCGATCAACTAAATATTTCTGCCGTCATTATAGTAGAAATTCTGATTTGTGCGATCGGCTTAATCCCGCTCTATGCCAAAAACCACAGAAACTTTACCTTCTCGCAGTGGCAGATTCCCCAACTCAAGCAACCTCTGGGCAAAGCAGAATGGCTAATTATTGTTGCCGCCGCTGTTGCAGGATTTGCGCTGTGGGACACTCTAGCAAGCAAACCTACAACCAATTATGACTCATTGTGGTTTCACCTGCCTGCGATCGCCCGATGGTATCAAACCCATTCATTTACATTATTAGATGCCGCCGGAAATTGGATTTTTGAACAAGAGCAAGCTAAAGTATATCCCTACAATTGGCACGTTTTATCTGTTTTATGCTTAATCCCATTCAAAGAAGATTTTCTCACAGCTTTTCCCCTGCTAATTGCCTGGGTACTTGAGGGAATTGCCGTCTATCTATTGAGCGTAAAATTTGGAGCAACGCGAATGCACGCTATGGCAGCAGCATCTTTAGTATTGACAGTACCGATGGTACTCAACCAAGTTAATACCATTCACCCAGACTTACCGCTAGCTGCAATATTTACAGCGGGTTTGTATCTGGGTTGCTCGTATCATAGCAGCAGAGCGCAATCCGAACTATCCCTATTTTTGGCAGCCGCAGGAATGCTAGCCGGCATAAAAATCACGGGAATAGTTTATGCTGCCTCACTTTTAGGAGGATTAGTAATATTAGAAATAAAAAAAATTGCTGTTAATAAAAAATCCACACCAGCTCATTTGAGAATTCGCCGCTCTCTCAAACCAGTCTTGCTGTGCGGCATAGCTTGTTGCTTGTTTTTAGGAGGTTTTTGGTATGCGAGAAACTTGCTGCACGTCAATTATCCTGTCGGCGAGGCTGGCGATATTAAAGTTCCCTTACAGCCTTATTCCTTACCATCTCCCGTACCGCAGATAACACCCCCGGTACAGCAGCTAACACCTACCCTACCTGCGCCGCCCGCTTCGCCACTTTTAAAGATTTGGCAAAGCACTTTAGCAGCTCAATTTAATCCCAGCAATATTTCCCACTGGCAAACTCTCGGCTTGCAAATCCTCATTAGATTGCAACTGCCATTTCTGGCGATCGCCTTTCAGGTATTGGCAGCACCTCTAGCTTTGATGCAAGGTAAAACCAGAATAATTAATCAAAATAATATTGTTTTAATAATACTTCTCGCCAGCACAGGAATTCTGTATCTAATTACACCTTACACCTCCGGTACTGTTGGAGAGTCGATCGGTAAACTCAGCCCTATACTCGGTTTTAACCTCAGATACGGATTTCCCTTTTTAAGCTTACTCGCCATCGCCGCCGCAGCTACAGCAACTCTCTTGAAAACTCCAAATAAAGTTGTTCTGGCAGTTGTTTTAATTAGTAGTTTTTGCGGAATTACTAGCAACACAATTTTTGATTATATTAAAAATGAGTCTTTTACCGGAGATAGTATTGTTTGGGGGAGTTTGTTGATCGACAATTTTAAGTCTAATCCCGTAGAAGCTATTAATAGTATCTGGAAAATTTTAGCTCCCAGTTGGCAATATATATTAAAATATCCCATATTTTACCTTGTGTCAATGACGCTGGCTTTGATATTGTTGAAAATAAATCCGGGTTTAGGATGGCTGGATCGTCTACTTCCTACCCGTAAAAAATCGATTTACATAGTAATAATTGGTGTGTGTATAGGATTGATAGTAATTGGTAATTGGAGGGAAAAGCGAGATTTTGCACGTACAGAACTGTATCGCGGTATTTACGAATATATTGACAAAAATACAGTACCCAATGAAAGAATAGGATTCTTTTTAAGTTCGCGCAGCTACCTTTTTTACGGGAAAAACTTGGACAGACAAGTTTTATATGTGCCTTTTAGAGCCGATCGACTTTCGGCATGGATTGACAACCTGCGGCTAAATAAAATTAGGACTGTGGGATTCGGGCCCCTGACTGGGACAAACGCAGCTACCAGAAAAGCTCTATCTTGGCTGACAAGTGCCGAGGGCCCGCTACAACGAGTTTTCGGAAAAGATTTTAATACTGAGTCGGTGTTATATCGCTTAAAGAATTAAAATATCTCAGATTATAATTAGGAATTACGAACGGGTGTTCAGAAACCGCGTTTTTTAACCCAAATACTTGCTTAAAACCCTCTATTTCGGTTAAAAAATCCGGTTTCTTTGTTCGGAGTGCGTCAGCCCTAATCATCAACAAAGCTAAAACTATATTTTAAATTATTCTTCCGACTTACAATCGCCCCGATAAGTTAGCTGCGTGTCTCCCGTCTTTTGTGTAACTGGAATATCCGCGCGATAAATTTCAAGTCAGTGACAGTGGGTGAATTATCTGGAACAATATTTTGAATATGTGCAATAGTTAATGAAGCTAGCTCGTCATAAACTTCGCTTTTATCAACAGGGTTGACGGGTAGAAAACCTGATTCTGTCTAGTTCCCAGACATTTTTGTCACCCTCCCACAATAAGTTGCTTAAGTGAAAAAATGAATCTATTAAAAAAATCCGTCAAGTTAACTTTCTTATGTTTCCGATAATTTGCACAAAAAGTGACAATAAAGCAAGAAAAATTAGGCATAGATCAAATTTTATGGCTGGGATTTTTCAAGCATTCCCAGTGCTGCGAGTCAGATCGGCGGAATTGTGCGCTAAAGAGCGATCGCCCAAAAACTGTCGCAGTTGCACACCGATCGCCTCCAGAGAAAAATGAGTTTCCACCCGAATGCGAGCGCGCTTGCCCAAATCCCGCCCCCACGCCCGATCGTCTAAAACCCGACCGATCCCCCCTGCCAAAGCGGTTGCATCCTCACGGGGCACAACGATCCCGCCGTCAGCTTCGCCCCCCTCGAAAATATCAGGCACTCCAGGCGCGTCAGCAGCCACAACGGGCAACCCGCAAGCCATCGCCTCCAGCGGTGCAACCGGAAACCCCTCATGCCGAGAAGGCAAAGTATAAACGTCAGCCGCCGAGAGGTATTGCCGCATCAAAGCGCGATCGCGCACATATTCATTCACCCAAACAATGCCCGAAAGCTGCATCTGAGCGATTCGCTGGCTCAATTCCTCCGCGTCGCTACCAGTCCCCACCAGCAACAGCCGCAAATCTCGGCCTGGGCGATCGCGGCAGATCCGTTCCCAAGCTTCCAGCAAAATATCTAACCCCTTGCGGCGAATCTCAATCCGCCCGTGACAGGCGACAATTTCAGCGTCACTGGGAAAACCCAGCAGTTGCCTAGCTTCAGCGCGATCCATTGGTTGCCACAGTTCCAAATCCAGCGGGTTAAAAATGCGGGCAATCTTGGCAGGATGCACCCCATAGCGACTTTGCACGCGCTGTACCTCGGTTTGCGAAGCAATAATTAAACCCGCGCTCGCTTTGAGGGCGATCGGGCGCGACAAGCCTTCCCAAGGACTAACCTGAAAATCGCCCCCCTGAAATGTCGCAAAAACAGGCAGCCCCATCCGCCACCCCAACCAAGTGCAAGCGTCGAAGCGCGGGTACTCGTATTCTTGGCAGAGAATCGCTTGGCAGTTTTCCCGTCGCATTTCTCCCGCCAGCAACCCCAGCGGTGTAGCCAGGTAAGGAGTAACGCTTTTCACCCCTGCCAACATCAGACGGCGGAGGCCTCGAACCTCCCCAAACATATCCTGAACTGTCCATCCTTGAGGGTTAACCATCTGGCGGCGGACAGCTTGGTAGAGTTGAGGTGCCGGCAGGGTGCAGATTTTTGCTCCTGTCTCTTTGTGGGTGTAGTACACGGGTTCAGTTACGCTACCAGAGATGCAGAATAACACTGTCCGCACCCCTGCCCGCCGCAGCGCCTCAATGTAGCCAAACATCCAGCCCCCCGTCATTTCGTTGCAAAAAGCTTCAAAGGAAACCCCGATGGTATCTAAAAAATCTTCGATTAAATCGCCCCAGTGCAGGAGGGCGATCGTTGGTTCTGGTGGGCTATTATCAAACTTCATTTACTTTTTTATCAATGCTCATTATATAATATCCAGTAAACAACTAAATAAGGCACCGAATAAAATAGATACATACGCAATCCCCGGGCTACAGAAATGTTACGGGATGAGTAGCCGTTTAACGAGAGACTAAACTTTGAGCGAGCGAGCGAGCGAGCGTTGTAACTTTTTGATAAAAAGGAGGTAAAAGTTTAAAAGTCACTTTACCGAACAAGAGTAGCAAGTTATAAAAAAATTAGGACTCGAGCTAGATTGAAATCTAAACAACGAATTTTTAGATATTTAATTTGTGGGATTATTACAGCAATTTTCAATGTTGTGTTAATTTATCTCATCATCGAAACTTGGAAATTGAACACACAAATTCTCCGCAATGTTGCCAATATTATTTCGATTGAAATTTCTTTATTATTTAGTTTTTTTGTCTATCGAACGTGGGTTTGGGTAAATCATCACTCAAGTTGGCAAGAGATTTTAGGGCAGCAGCTCCCTCGCTACCACATCTCTTGTGGATTAGTTGTCGCTACTCGAAGCTTCTTGGTTTTCCCTATTTTAGAGGGGTTAAAAATGAATTATCAAATTAATACCTTAACGGGGATTATTCTCGGCTCTGTTATCAACTATGTTATCAGTGAAAAATGGGTATTCACAAAAAATAAAAATTCTGCTCAATCAGGAGATAGCAAATGATTAAAATTCATCCTGCAAACATACCACCTACCCAAGACGATCCCGATCTAATCCAGAGTCAAATTTTAGGGATTCGAGAGCAGTATCGAGATCGGTATTGGAAAAAGCGTGATGCCATTTATCAAGATAGACTGCTCTGGAGAGCGCAAACTTTCCGTCATCTAGTTCACCTGATTCCGGGCCAAACTATCTTAGAAATTGGCTGTGGCGAAGGTCTTTTTACAGAACAACTTCTCAAAGTATCTCGTGAAGAAAATCCGATCACAGCAGTCACCTTTACCGAACTCCCTAAACCCGATACTTTGGTTTCTTCAGTTGAGTTTATCAATGCAATGTCTATCCCAGGAATCCTTGAAGGACGACATTTTGATTTGATTGTGGCAATGGATTTATTGGATAAGCGAAATAGCGGCTGGTTTCTCCAAAAAGTTTATGAACTTCTAAATCCGGGCGGTCAAGTCATTTTTTATGACAGTAATCCCTGGAATATCGTTCTGAGATTACGTCGTTTTATTTCTAAAAGTTTTGGGAATAAAGACCCCAGAAAACTCCTCAATCGTCCAGAATTATATGAACTAATTTCTGAAATTGGATTTATTAGAATCTTTGCTATTTTCAACGATTTTGTTTATGCTCCCCTCACCAAAGACTTGATTTGGCTATTACGCAATCTTTCGATTATTCTCGAAAATACTCCTGGGTTAAAGACCCTAGCGGGTTCAATTCTCATTCATGCTCAAAAGCCACCTAGAGTTATTAACAGTCCCCAAATCTCTCTGTGTGAACACGAGCAGTTACGGGGAGCAGTCTCTGTCGTCATTCCCTGCCATAATGAGGAGATGAACATCGAACCTCTAATTACTAGACTCAAGGTTTTTTTTGGCGATTATCTACACGAAATAATTCCCGTCGATGACAATAGTCAAGACAGAACCAGTGAAGTAATTCAACGTTTAGCAGACGCAGATCCCTTGATTAAACCTGTCTTCCGGGTTCCACCAAATGGCGTAGGAAGAGCCCTTGCAGATGGCTATCGAGTAGCTACAGGGCAGTATATTTTATCAATGGATTGTGATTTTCAGCATCTTCTTCCAGAAATTCGCGATTTGTTTGACAAGGCAAATCAGGGCTATGATGTAGTAGTGGGCAGTCGATTTTCCCGCCATAGCGTATTGCTTAATTACCCTTTATCTAAAATAATTGTCAATCGAGGATTTCATCTCTTGGCACAGATATTATTCCTGCGCAATTTTCGGGATTTAACCAATAATCTCAAACTCATGCGGCGAGAGGTAGTTGAGAACCTAGAACTTACTCAGCCAGGATTTGCCATCAATGCAGAGACAGGACTGCAACCTTTGTTGAAAGGTTATTCACTCATTGAAGTTCCCATTTCTTGGATCAATCGTACCCCAGATATGGGAATTTCATCCTTTCGACTGATCCAAGTAGGTGGAGGATATTGGCAAGTTTTGTGGCAATTGTGGTTGAAAAATCTGTTCAAGAAAAAGCGCTAAAAAAATTATCACTCGCCAGTTAAAATCTCGTGATTAACAGTACATTAGGACAATACTTCTATGTCTATTGTTTCCGGCGATCGCAACGCCAAGCTATTTGTCTGGGGTATTTGGTTAGCAATGCTAATCGCTGCTTTCATCTGTTTAGCGAGCTATGGAAGAAATATTCCCCTGGCAGAAGATTGGTTGTTGGTTAAGCCCTTGACAGGACATGAATCCCACTTAGGCAGTTGGTTGTGGCAGCAGAATAACGAACATCGCATCCCTTTACCGCGCCTAATTTTGTTAATTTCACTCAAGTTTACTAACGGGGATTTTCGTTCAGGGATGGTACTTAATGTCCTGACATTCGCTTTTGTTGCTGCTACTGCCATTCAAGTCGCTCAATCTTTGCGAGGGGGAAAAACCAGCTATGCGGATGCCTTTTTTCCCATTGCTTTATTGAATCTCAGCAATTGGCCTAATCTGTTTTGGAGTTGGCAGTTTACCCAAGTCTTGCCTATTGCCCTCACCTACATTATAGTCTTTGTCTTTGTCATTCAACCCACTCTGACAACGCCTTTAGCAGTAGCAATAGCTGGGGTGAGTTTGGTTGCACTTCCCTTTTGTGGAGCGAATGGGCTGTTATTAGTTCCTTTGCTCGCACCTTGGTTCATCTATCGTGGCTTTGTCAACTTGTACGCTACCGATTCCAAAGACAAACAGCGATGGACGAGTATTATTTCCATCAGTTTGGCATCGATTGCCTTGTGTTCGATCGGCATATATTTTATTGGCTATCAACCTCCCACCTGGAATGCCCCCTCTCCCGGTTTATGGGCGACACTCCAGACAGTTGCTAAATTTTTAGCTTACAGTTTCGGAGGCGTTGCTGCTTATTCGTGGAGTTTTTTTGTATTGATAGCCTTTGGGATTTTTCTTCCTACTATCGGAATAGTCCTTTTAGGCATTGTACGCCATCAAGGTTTTGAGAGACAACGATCTTTGCTCATGCTCTTATTATGTGGTGTTTTCGGTGTTTATTCCTTAGCAGTAGGCTATGGTAGATCTGGAGTGATTCCATCTCAAGGATTCCCCATGCGATACGTGATGTTTGCAGTTCCCATGCTGTGTACAGCCTTCTTTATTTGGGAACTGTACGGCTCTCGAAAATGGCAACAAATTGTTCAGTGGGGACTCTTTTTAGGGATGTTGCTACTGCTTCCTTTAAATACCCTAGCTGGGTTTCAGATGTTTGGCAATTGGTATGATGGTGTCATGGACTCAGTTGAGCAAGATATTGCCAAGGGAATTCCCCCATCGCTCCTCGCTAAGCGTCACCGAGATTCTCTGGTTCACTGGTGGAGCGATCGGGAATTGGCAGATAATATGCAGATGCTTTACCAAGATCGAGTCGGAGTTTTTGCTCAAATGCGAGAAGATCCGGTTAATAATTCTGATAAGAATCTAGTCCAGTAAATCCGTTGTTAACTCTGACACTGGGCCTCTGCGAACGCACCGCTTTCTGCCTTCCGCCTGATTTTTCTCCCTACTTTTGCCAAGCGTATGCAGTTTCCGTCCCTAATGATTCTGGTTTGTGTAACCAATAGCTCGTCCACGTTACAGGACTCAGGGCCGTACAGAATAATAGGCGCACGAGGCGGGGCAAGCGAGAGAAGGCAAAATCATGACAGACTACTGTCAGGGGATTGATAAAAGTAGCAGAACTCTGGTAAGGCAAACCGATTAAATCCGTCAGTTGATCGATCGTATAGCCGCGCCGAACGTGGCCCCATTCTGCCATCACCTCTGCTTCAGGCGGGCAGATCGGTTTCATCACGCCGTAATAAGGAAACTGCCAATTCTCATTGGGGCTGCTCACTAATAAAAATCCCTTTGGTTTAAGCACGCGCAGCGCTTCTGATACCGCTTTTTGGTGGTCGGGAATGTGTTCGAGAACGTCAAACATCGTCACTGCATCAAAGGACTCATTTTCAAACGGTAAATTGGTCGCGTCGCCACAGATGAAGCGTACTTTTTCCTGCTGGTTGCAAGGAACATTTGCATATTTAGGATCGAGGTCAATGTTAGTAATTTGCGCTTGCGGATAAAGTAAAGACGTTAAGCCTCCTTGACCTCCTCCTACTTCTAAAATTTCTTTAAATGGCAGGTCTGGGGAAATGCGGTGAATTGCCCGCATCTTTTCTCTGTAAAAAAATCCCAGGGTCAAGGGCTGACCGAAAGGGTTGCGGGCTAAGAAATTGCCCAGCTTCTCTTTATGCGTTTCAGATTTCTTGGTTTCAACAACTGTTGCCATAATCTTCCTCTAATTGGAAAAACTATCGATCCTTATTTACACGATTTTTGAGGTAAAATCTGACTCCTGAAAAGCAACCTAATACCTCTGCCAATAGCGTTCTATTAATCCCTTTAAATCCGGTCAAAAGGCCGATTAAAAATCGTTTTACATAATAGATAGGTAAAACGAGGAATAAGCGAAGCAAGTTCCCCGAGTGCTTGTAGCGATCGAACTGAATCAAAAGGGCGGCGATGTGGCCCCGCATATATTGGTACATCTGATGTTTCAAGCTATCGAGATCGTCCCGGTGATAGTGATAAACAACAGGGATGGGATCGTAGTAGCAAATCCACCCTTCCGCCAGCACTCTGTACCATAGCTCTGAATCTTCACTGCACCCAGATGCCCCTGCACCTAAGCGTTCGTCAAAGTCTCCTAGTAACTCAAAAGCTTCACGCCGAAAAGCCATATTTGCTCCTGCGCCAATGCGCCAAACGGGAGCGCCTAAGTGTTTCGTATCCTTAAAAAATTCAGGGTCAAAAGTCAGAGATCGGTATCCCCAACCAAAGCCACTCTCACCTTTTTGGAAAATTAATTGGGCTTCTGTTTCGAGTTCTGCAGGCAGGATCAGGCCGGTTACAGCGATGACTTTGGGTTCGCTGAAACTTTGTGCAATCCTGGCCACCCAGTCAGGGTGAACGATCACATCATCATCGGTAAAGGCAATAATGTCGCCTGTACTGTGGGAGATGCCAGTATTGCGGGCTACGCTTAAACCAGGGCGAGGTTCTAATACATATTTGACTCCAGGCATCTCAGCCACCAGTTGGCGGGTAGCATCAGAACTGGGAGCATTATCAATTACGATGAGCTCATGAGCAGGCTGGGATAAATTTTGCAGCGATCGCAAACATCGCGCCAATTGTTCTGGCCGATTTCGAGTGCAGATTATGACAGAAACAGATGCGCTGCTAGTCTGGGAAAAACGATCCCGCAGCTTGGCAAGGGGTTGCTCTAAGGCTGTCAGGGCATGAAACTCAGGGGGCTGGTGCCACGCCTGATTTTTTTTGTAAACTTCTGGCAAAGGCGCTTTAAAACCTTGCTCTAGGAGGTGGCTGCCGACTGCAGGAGCGATCGCCAGCGCCGCTAGATTCGCTAGTTGTGAAGCCGAGATTGGCAACTGATCCTCTAAAATCTCCCGTTCCCCAAGGGGGATATTATGCCACCAAAACACTACATACACTCCGGCGTAGTTGGAAATCAAGGGCAATTCAGGAATCTTTTCGCTCAATTCGACATTGAGAACTTTCCAAGGCTTGCTCACAGAAATTACCTCAAGAAATACTATTTACGAGCTGGCTAAACAGCTAATTTTGCACGCCCCAATAGCAAGCTGCGTTCTTCTGGGTTCATGCGAACCACGCGCCTAATTCCGGCCCACTTACCGCGTACAAACTCCTGTTTATCTCTACTTCCGCCGGATTCATCCGCCCAAAAGCCGCTCTTAAAGATTGAATCAGGACATTTTGGGAAGCTTTCACCGCATCGATAATAAATTTCAACAGCCAATCTCGATAAGAACCAGACCAGAGAAGAGAATCGCCCAAAACTTGAGAGGTTCCTAGACCATAGTTAATGTCGATCAAGTATTTTTCAGAAGTACGCCTAGCCGGAATAAAGTGCCTTAACTTACAGTCGGGAGTGTACCACAGGTCGTATCCTGCTCCGTAAATCCGCAAAGCGATTTCCACATCTCCCCCTGATATGAGCTTGGTTCCGATGCGATCCTGAAGTAACGGTTTATCGATCCAGCCAGTATGAGCGAGGGCTGCTCTATTCAGAACTAATCCTGATCCCACTAAACAAGACTTTTTTTGAAGACTTGGGCCGTGTTCTTGGGTAGTGCCCTGAAGGAAAGGATCGAGAGAATAAAACTGAATTCAAAGAAAAGTAGGCATTTAGAGTTGTAAATTA
>NZ_JAUBPO010000129.1:0-15967 GCF_036700785.1 Microcoleus sp. S28C3
TTCTCTAAATTTGTCTGAGGATTTCTCTCGGATCATTTTAACTCCTACTTAGATTTACATCCCTCATTATACACGTTTGAGGATTTACAAATCATTTGCGATCGCTATATCAAACTGAGGTGGTAAAATAATTTAGGACTAATATTATGTCTAAACCAGTTGGCTGGACAGTTGGCATCCCCGCTAGCACCCTGATAGCCGTCGGAACCCAGGTCAGCGGGAGATTTCCTCTAGATGGAGCAAGTGCCAGAAACTTACTCTACCGCATGGAGGGCAAAAACATTACCAGCTATATCGTCTACGATGACAGCGGACGGGCAATTAAGCGAGTAGACTTGACAGGAAAGGCTCATGCAAATGTGCCGACACCTCACGCCGTTGAATATAAATACAACCAAAACTCAGCAGGAGACATTTTCGTGCAAGCTGAGAAAACAGTTAGGCCAGCTAGATTGGATGAAATACCCTAGAAATTATGTTCATCAAACAAATATCTTTGAATGCAGATAAACTAATCGATTTCCAGCAGTGGAAAAAAGCCAACGGCGATGATTTTTCACTTTGGGATTATCTTTTTGGAGCTGCTAACATTGAAATTGCTATAGCTTTCACAAAACTATTCTGGCCAGATTTTGTCGAACATGAAGGCGGTATCTTTTTGTCCGAAGCCTTTAACAGTCAAATATACGAACAGTGGAAAATCGAACTGGGGAATGATGTCGCTGCAATTGAGCAGGTGATGAACCACCAGCACATTGATGATATTCTCCCCGGTGCGGAAAACGCTAGCACTGAGAATTTATTGTATTTGGGACAAGCATTAGCTCAGATGTGGGAAAGTCGCCTAAAATTACTATATCCTCAGCGACGTTTTCAAGTTAAATGCGATCGGGACGAACACACTGTTGTAGTGACGTTTTTTCAGGATAATTAATCAAGCTTTCACCCCCAACAATTCCGGTTTCAAAACCTGATTTAATTTGCCGCTGCGAAACCCCTCCAAATCCAAAGTCGCGTACACAAAACCAAACTCCTGAAACACCGCCACCAATGCAGGCAAATCCGCATTTAACACAAATTCCTTAATTTCCTCGGCGGGTAACTCAATGCGCGCCGTATCTCCGTCCGATCGCACTCGCAAGTTTTTCAGTCCCAACTGCCGCAAATACCGTTCCGCGCGCCCCACTCTTTGCAACTTTCCAACGGTGATTTCTTCGCCGTAAGGAAAGCGCGAACTCAGACAAGGTTGAGCCGGTTTGTCCCACCAAGGCAAACCCAATTCTTTTGCCAATTGCCGCACTTCAAACTTAGTAATTCCTACTTCTGCTAAAGGCGATCGCGCGCCGCGTTCCTTTGCCGCCTGAATTCCGGGACGGTAATCCTTTAAATCGTCAGCATTAACCCCATCCACCACATAAGGATAACCCTTTGCTAGTGCTAGCGGTTTCAAAGTATCGTGCAGTTCGCTTTTGCAGAAATAGCAGCGGTTAACCGGGTTAGAAGTGTAATTTGGATTTGCCATTTCCTGAGTTTGTACTTCCTGGTGGGCAATCCCTATTTCTGCTGCTTGAATGCGCGCATCTTCTAAATCTTCTGGCAGTAAAGACGGGGAAACAGCAGTCACTGCCAAAGCGCGATCGCCCAACACATCAAAAGCGATTTTAGCCACCAAAGTGCTGTCAATTCCGCCGGAGTAGGCAATCAAAGCCCGTTCCATCTGTGCGAAAATATCTTTTAATTGTTCGAGTTTTTCTACTAACATAATTTCAATTTTTTGTTACAAACAGAGAAGTAAGAAAGCAAACTAAAGAAAGAATAATGAAGAAAGCATATCTCGATGGGGTTCCCTTTCTCCCTCGAACCTCTTCCTTCTTCCGACTTCCATCGGACTTCTAATACTATTCGGGATCGATACCGAGAACTGCCAATCGAGCCAAAAGTTCTTGATTTCGCTGTCTTTCCTGTTCCAGCAGCCTCTCGGCTAACTCTTTATCTTGCTGTTGGCGATCGGCGCGCTGTCGTTCATCTTCAGCCCGTTCTTCCGGCCACAAAAGCAACTCACCGGCTGCATTCCACCAGCGCAGCCAATATCCCGTTCTACCTTCGCGAGTTCCCTGCCAAACTCCCAAAAATAGATTAAATCCAGGTATTAAATAACGCCCGTTTTCATCAGGATTTTGATTCTCGTAACGCCCCGATTCTAGCGCATAAACTTCTATTCTGCCTGTATGCAGCCGAAAAATGACATAGCGAGGAACTTTGATTACTTGTTCGTAAAAAAACCACTTGCCGATTTCTTCTGTGTGTTCGATAGAGTATTCATCGCCGTAAGTAGCTGAGAGAAATTCCATCACTACAAAAGGCACTGTTCCTTCGGTATGAGGGGTGTAGCTGCGGCGGGGATAGTTGTGAGGCCAAGGTTGCACTGGCCTCACGTACATCCAGTCTGGGGCTTTGCAAATAGTGCGATCGTCCACAGCAGCGCACAAAGCAAAATTAGAAACTATTAGTGCGTCTTGCATTAGTTCCGGCGAACCAACTAAAGACTGGCGCAAACCGTTAGCTAGCGACGGAGGGTCTGTATCGTCTACAGGGTCGTCCGGTAGGATGAAATCATCGGGTAACAGCGGCCAGGTAATGGTTAGCTTTGAGAGTGGTTTGTGTATTATAGTAGTCATAAGCCACCTCATTTTACCAATAAAAATTTAAGTTGTTAGTCGAGATTGCTTATCGACAACCATTTCTATATCTTAGCGTGCTAATTCGATAATAAAATTTGTTTGTAGTGAAAATTTTAGTCCTCACTACAAACAATTACCAATTACCCCTGAAGCTGCCGAAGGCGCGTTTTAAAATTCCCTACGGGAAAATATGGCGATCGCAATTGACAGCAGCAGCACCACATACAGCAAACCGTAGCCAGCATCTGTAATCAAACCTGCCAAGTAAGGAACTTGTCCGTAAACAGCGTCGTTTCTCAAATTGAATCTGGCTAAATCCGGCAAAACCAGATAAAGTCCCATCATCAATTGTTCAATGCCAGGATTGTTAGTTAACTTGCCCAAAGCCACTAAATCCCGCGTCGAATGTCCCATCAAATAAACGCCAAATGTCAGTAAAGCTGCCAGCAGCGAACTGCTGAACACCCCAAATAAAATCCCGACACCGGCCATGAGACACAGCTCAAACCAGACAAACAACGAGGCGATTAAAATGCTTTCCAAAGGGTAAGGAATCCGGCTCAAACTCAGAATAGCCAGATAGATAACAGTCATTGCTGCTACAAGCACCGCCAGCACGGCCGACAGCCCTAAGTGCTTGCCCACAATTAACTCAGCCCTACTTATCGGCTTAGCAACTAACAGGTAAACAGTCCGCTTTTCAATTTCTTTGTTGACCAGTCCGGTAGCCACAAAGACTGTGGCAATTATACCGAGAATGCTCATAGCAGCCAAACCGACATCTAAGATAATTTTCTTCTCGGTTGTCGCCGCCAATTCCGGTATCAACCGTACTGAGGCTCCCATCAACAGAGCAAAAATAATAATTAAGTAAAGGATGCGATCGCGAATTACTTCCCAAAATACATTGGTCGCGACTGTCAAGATTCTTCTGAAATTCATCTAATTATTAACCCGCTGGAAACTTTCGCCATACTTTAATATAAGGAAGAATGAAGTTCGGCAACGCGCAGTGAATCGGGATTTAACGGATTGGATGTTGAGCGAAGAAGTCCGAGGTTCGACAGAAGATTCTCCCCTATCTCCCGCTCTACCCATCTCCCCCTCTCTGGCTCGGACACTCTCCTCATCTCCCCCTCTTCCCCTTTCTTCTGGGACACTCTCCTAACTGCCTGAGACAGGCTCAAACTTGACTGTCTCCCGCAGTTCCATCTTTTTTCTGTCCGGGTTGAGAGCGTTTGATCGCATCGCACCTTACAGTCGCCCTATTGCCTATCTCGAACACCTCGCAAGATTTGGTAAACGAATATATTTCAGGTCTAAAAACCAGCCCCAGCCAAGTTGCCTGCATCTCTAACTGATAGCGGGAGTCTCCTTGGACTATCGAAGTTTTGACATCCCAGCTCGCATCTTCTGGGACTATCCCAGTTGTTTTTAAGGCTTGATTCCGCAGAAAAAATCGCTCGTTGTCAATATCTATTAACATTTGCTCTACCTGCGCCCACGGTTTTGTGCGGGCTTCATTTTGCAGGTATCGCTCCATGGCATTGAGGATGACCACACCTCGGGAGCGATTAATAGTTGGCTGTTGAAATGTCACCACATAATCGCTTTTCCTCAAATCCTGCGATAAAACGCTTGGATACTGTTTTATCCAACCTTGAATTAAAAAGTGAAATGCAAACCAACAGGAAAACAGCAGGTGAACTAGGGTAATTATCAAAAACTGAGGGCGCACCAACGACTTGATACTTTCCCGTTTTGACTCGCTATTCCAAACCTCTATTGTAGCAAGAATTACTACTGCTATAAGTGGGCCGGATATCCATGCTATTTCCTTCCTATCCGCCGGCAATCTTACAAGCAACCACAAGCCAATTAAAATGCTTGTCACCCACGGACTCAGACTTACTCCTTTAATCACAAAAGGTTGCTGGCTGGTGAGCAAACCCATTGAAAGTGTAAAAAATAACCAGCTCATATCAAAAAGCAGAGTTCTCGTCCGCCAGTCAGTGACTGCCGCCACTGTCAGCAAAGCTAAAAAGATGCTGAGCAGTAAAGGCGTCTTCCAGTGGACCACTTTAGGCGGAATCATCGCCTTTTGGATTTTTTTATTGGTTTCCCAAAGGTTGTTCGTCAGCTTAGTGAGTTGCTGAGTGGCATCCAAAAATTGCTTCATCATATATTTCAATTGACGCTTTGCAAAAACAACACGGTTAAAATAACGAAATTGCTAACCGTGTGGGCGATTAAAATTCCCCCCAACTGGGTAGTGACTTGAAAAGTTTTTTTGGGAGGACGGCGGGTGAGAGTGGGCGGTCCTAAAAACTGAGTTTTGGAAGCTTTTTTATTGCCTAAAACTATGTTTTCTATGATTCCTAATCCCTGCCATTTAGCTATAAAAGTTACTGCCAATACTGAGACTGCTATCATAGTTATTCGAGCGTAAACATCCTGACCTCGACCTAATAAAATATAACCGATAAGCTGTTCCCGCAAATCTTTGGGAAGAACGCTTTCAATGCCGAAGAAAACTAACCAGCCTACGAAAGTGCAAGATAGATTGAGGATGGCTGTATATTCAACGCTGGTTTTGGGACCGAGTTTAAGTAGTTTTTGCAGAAACCACGATTCGATCGCGATCGCCAAAAACATAATTAAAATTTGCACCAAAACAGTCCGAAATGGGAAAACACTCGCAATCATAAGCTTTCAGGTATATAAGCCCGTGTTAAGTTTTAATTGTACAGCACAAGCGGAATAATCTTAACCGCAGATTTGAACCCCTGATTGCGTTTGCTCGCTGCTTAAAAGATTGGGGGTTAGGACTTATCGTATAATCTTTTGAGATCCGCCAACAGAATGGAAAAATTAAACATTCAAGGCGCGCGATCGAATACCCACCCCGATACAGACTCAAATAACTGCTGATTATGGTAAGGAATGGCATTGGTATTCGGACAGCCTCATCCCGGTCGGAACGCGTTGCGGGTCAGATTCACGTCTACGACGGCGCTGGTAAAGGCAAGTCTCAGGCAGCTTTGGGAGTAGTGTTGCGCTCGATCGGGCTGGGTATCAATTCTGACTCGCCCACGCGAGTTTTGTTGCTGCGCTTTCTCAAAGGCCCCGGCCGATCCTACGACGAAGACGGGGCAATAGAAGCCTTGCAACGGGCATTTCCGCACTTGATCGACCAAGTGCGCACCGGCAGAGCCGAATATTTTGGGGCCGAAGCAATCACCCGCTTCGATCGCGCAGAAGCTCAGCGAGGCTGGGATATCGCCAAAGGAGCGATCGCCAGCGAGCTCTATTCCGTGGTGGTACTAGACGAACTAAACCCTGTATTGGACTTGGGTTTGCTGCCAGTGGACGAAGTAGTCCAAACCCTCAAAAACAAACCAGAATATTTAGAAGTAATCGCCACAGGTCGAGCGGCCCCCGAAGCTTTGCTGGATATTGCCGACTTGCACTCAGAAATGAAGCCCCACTATCACCCCGCAGCGGCAGAGCATCAGATTGCGGGTATCGAAATATACACGGGAGCGGGCAAAGGCAAGTCTACGAGCGCTTTGGGCAAAGCTTTGCAGGCAATAGGTAGGGGTATCAGTCAAGACCAATCTCACCGCGTGTTAATCGTGCAGTGGCTCAAAGGCGGCACCGGTTATACAGAAGATGCGGCGATCGCAGCTTTGCGCCAAAGCTACCCGCAGCTAGTAGACCACCAGCGGTGCGGCCGGGATGCTATAGTTTGGCGGGGGCAACAGCAAGAGTTAGACTGCATCGAAGCAGAACGCGGCTGGGAAATCGCCAAATGTGCGATCGCCAGCGGCTGGTACAAAACGATTATTCTCGACGAACTCAATCCCACAGTAGACTTAGAACTGCTGTCGGTAGAGCCGATCGTAGAAGCCTTGCTACGCAAGCCGCGGGATACAGAAATTATTATCACCGGGCGCTGCCACAAACCCCACGCTTACTTTGACTTGGCAAGCGTACACTCCGAGGTATACTGTCACAAACACTACGGCGATCGGGGCGTAGAACTAAAGCGGGGCGTAGACTTTTAAAGCCCGGAGCGGTACGGAGTTCGATCCGGACTCAGAATTATTAAATGACGGCCCTGCCTGGAAAACCGCAAAGTGCCACAAAGCCTTGTTACCAAGTAACAAATCTCCCAATTTCCTTTGTCTTCCCGATCACCCAGATCTGCCTTTTTTAATCTTTAATTTCCTGCCCCGGACGCGATCCCCGACCGCCAATCCAGAATGGAACATTAAGAATATGAGCCGCGTCTTCTTGAGCGTGAGCACCTGAGACAGTGCACCAGGATTATTAAAGGGTGAAGACTTTGAAAATAAAAGCTTACAAGCAAAAAATCCGCGAGGGAGAAAGTCTAGACAGGGTTAACGCCAGTAGGCTAGACTTGCGGCTGGCAAACAGGTTAAACTACAGCGGAATCCAAACATTCGGTGTTCTAGGCAGTGTCTGTAGTCGCACCAGCGATGACCAACAAGTAGAGGAGTGAAGCTTTATGACAACGTTAGATGACAATCCTAATCAACTAGATTTAAACCTTCCGGGACTAGGCCCGGATACAGTATTCGCCGGAGCTGGGGCGGATTTCGTGAGAACTTCCACCCTGGGCGGCAGCTTAATATTTGGCCAAGCCGATAACGATACTCTGGTTTCAGTTGGCCCGAACGATACCCTGTACGGCGGGGAGGATGAAGACTCAATCAGATCCCAGCGCACTCCGGCTTTGCTGTTCGGCGAGGCAGGCTCGGACACCATAGTCGCTGAATCCCAGGGTACCCTGGGCGGCGGTTTGGGAGAAGACTTCCTCCAAGGTACTGTCGAAGCTAACCTGATATTTGGTAATCAGGGCGCAGATACGCTGCTGGGAGGGGCGCAGAGAAGAGACTCCCTCTACGGCGGCAAAGACAATGACGCGATCGGCTTCTTCATCGCAGGCGGTGGCAACAACCTCTCTTTACCTGGTGGCGTGGCTATTGGCTTCGCTGGCAATGAAGGCAGCAACTACTTGCGGGGTGATTTGGGCGACGACTTGGTTGTAGGTATCAATGTAAGAGACAGTCTCTTTGGCGGTAGAGGCAACGACACGCTACGAGGTGTGGCCAGCAGCAGCTACCTGTCCGGCGATAATGACGACGACATCTTAGTCATTACCAACAGTACCCAAGCCAGCCCGTTTGCTTCGACCGTTATCACGGTCGGCATTGAAAGAACCACCTTGATCGGCGGTGGCGGCAACGATTCTCTCTACGGCGCCATCGGCGAGTTTGGCAGCGGCAGAAACTTCTTTGACGGCGGGGACGGCAACGACACGATCAGGGTTTTTGCAGCGCAGGATACTGCCCTCGGAGGTGGAGGCGACGACTTCATCGTGTCGTCAACGGTAGTTGCAGTTTCGAGCGTAGGCGCCTCCAGTGCATTTCCAGGCTTCGCGGGTCGGAGCTTGCTCGACGGCGGAGTGGGCAACGACACCATCGTTGCAGCTTATTCGACGGATACCATGGTCGGCGGTGATGGCAACGACAGCCTGAGCGGTAGCTTTACTCAAGCCTCCGGTGGAGATGGCAACGATACTATCGATGCTACCAAGGCTATTTTTGCTGGTACTGGTACTGCTTTGGTTACTCTCGACGGCGGGCTGGGCGGCGATCTGCTAATTGGTTACACTAATCCTACTGGCAGCACCTTCACCGTCACCAACCTCATGAACGGTGGCGAGGGAAGTGACACATTCATCTTTGGCAGCCAGTTCGATCGCGTGATTGGCAACTTTGCCGGTAACGACATCATCTCCTACGCCACCGGCGTCACCTTTACCGGCACAGTCGCCAACTTCATTACCGATACTTTAGGCAGCAACTTCATTACTGGCGGCAACGGCACTGATGTCATAACTACTGGTAGCGGAGATGACATACTGTTCGGCGACTCATCCAACACCACATTCGGGGATGATACCTTGGATGGCGGTGGCGGGAACGACACGATGCTGGGCGGCTTTGGTAAGGACTATTTGATCGGCGGTGACGGTAACGACTCTCTCGGTGGGGGGCCTGGTGCTGACACGCTGCTTGGTGGCTCGGGTAATGACAGCTTCTACTACAACAACTTCGGCGAGGGCGACTCGGGTAGTGGGCCAGACCAAATCGGCGATTTTGTGGCCGGTCAAGACAAGTTTATCTTGCAATTCAACAGCTTCCCCGGATTGAGTGCAGTCGAAGGTACGAATCGAGTTTCTTCGAGGTCGTTCTTGGTGCTTGAGAGCGGCGCTTACACTAGCAGTTTTGGTCCAGCCGGGGCTGCCGCGTCAGATGCGTTCCTCTTCTATGAAAATGGAACCGGACGACTAGGATTTGACCCTGACGGTACTGCTGGTGCTAACCCAGGCGTTACGCTGGCAATTCTGAATGGCAGACCGGGCGTGACGGCTTCTGACATTACCCTGATTTAATTGGGGTAAAAGTGGGTGGGGTCGATTCTGAAACGATCGCCCTACCAACTCTCAAAACTAATTCTGGTATGTTTAGAGCTGGGGATATTAATCCCTGGCTTTTTTATTGCAGCGATTGTTAGTCGAACAGGGTGCGTCAGGGAGCCTGAGTTTCTTTGCATCGCGAGGTGTTTGCCTGGCACTAATAGCCCCCCTCACTGATCCTACAAGTTTGGGCGAGCGCAAAAAAAGCCAGCAAACAATAGGTTTGCTGGATTGAGTAGGCAGGAAACTTGTAGCAAATACTGTTACTAAGCTCGGTCTACAATGTCTTTTGCTTTATCTTTGAGGTCTTCTTTCAGGTGAATTGCTGATGCTTGGTCTTGCTTGGCTTGACCTTCTAATTTATCTTTCTGATTGCCTGTAACTTCGCTAACAGCTTCTTGGATTTTGCCTTCAATATTCTTCGCTGTTGCTTCGACTCTATTTTCAATGCTCATAATTTTATATTGTAACTCTACAACTACTAATATATGATTTTAAAGTTGAGTCTGTATACCTCTTTAGATAGATTTGTTATTACCTTTATTTCTCAGTTACAGGTTCGATTGGAATTTCCACAAGTTTATTTCTGGAGAAAAAACCGGATTTAATGCCGATCGCAGATTTCGGCACTTTAAACTTTTTCGCCAACAGCATGATTAATTCTTGATTGGCTTTACTCTCGACTGGCGGCGACTTGAGATGTATTGTGAGGCTGCCGTCGGGTTGTTCTGCGATGCTTTGCTGTTTGGAATTAGGTTTTACTTTGACTGTTAAGATTTTCAAAGTCTGAAGGAAGTTTGGCAAGGAAGCAGTGTACGGGATTTAACCCATTTAAATGAGGGATTTTGAGGGAAGAAGTCAAGCGTGAAGAAAGGACAATTGCCAATTACCAATTACCTTTTGCGTATCAACCTGGTTTTACAGCATAATTCCTATTTATCATTCACGAAACAAGGATTGTTTCTGAATGTTCAATCTTCGTTCCCAAAACTTTCAGAAATTCAGCCAGCCAGTTAGGATGAGCAGGCCACGCGGGGGCAGTAATTAAGTTGCCATCGACTACGGCGTCGGTAACGGGAACTTCTGTATATTTGCCGCCGGCCCGGAGTACGTCGGGGCTGCAAGCGGGGTATGCAGTGCACCGTTTGCCTTCGAGTACGCCGGCGGCGGTTAGGACTTGCAAGCCGTGACAAATAGATGCGATCGGCTTTTTGCTGTTGGCAAAGTAGCGGGTAATTTGCAGCACTTGTTCGTTGAGGCGGATGTATTCTGGGGCGCGTCCTCCGGGGATAACCAAAGCGTCGTAGTCTGCCGGGTTGATTTCGTCAAAAGTCGCGTTTAAAGTGAAGTTGTGACCGGGTTTTTCGCTGTAGGTTTGATCGCCTTCAAAGTCGTGAATTGCGGTGCGAATTGTTTGGCCGGCGGCTTTTTCCGGGCAGACGGCGTGGACGGTGTGACCTACCATTTGCAGTGCTTGGAAGGGAACCATTACTTCGTAGTCTTCTACAAAGTCGCCGACTAGCATTAATATTTTTTTGGCTGTCATGTTTCCAACTCCTGTTATTTTGATTGTGTTAAATAGGATTTAAAAAAATGCGGGGCCGTTAAAAAGCCTGCCCCGCAAGCTATTCTGGAATCTAGAAACCGTTGCGTCCCCAAATAACCATTGAAATTGAGAAGGAGAACAGAACTAGCACCGAAACCCAACCGAGTGACAAAATATCCATAGCTATTTATTGAACAAACTGTACAAAGTGACTCCAAACCTTATGATAAGTCAATTTGAGCCATTTTTGAAATGAGGGCGCTGTGAAGGACTCGTCAAATTTTAGTGCCGCTGAACGGGTAGAATCTTTGAAAGCAGGGAGTGTTGCTGCTTTGTCTTGTTTGCTTGGTTTTGGGGCGATCGCCCTTGGTAATAGCTTAATTCTAGCGGATAGGTTAGATTCTCTGGCGAGTTTGCAGGTAAGGGAAATTGACCTAAATTTTGCCTTCAGAGGGGCGATCGCACTTTTGGGCGGTTTTTTGTTCGGCGTGACTTACCGCTATGCGATTCGCCGAGATGTTAACCCGCAGCTTAAATCTGGTGCGGTGTTGGCTTTTGGGTTGGTGCGGGCTTTTGGACAATTGGATGCTGGATTGTTTTTTGATCCCGGGAAGATGCCCGCCCTACAGGAGTTATTGCCGTTTGCTGTTCGCGGTGTTGAGAGTGTGGTATTGTTCGCGATCGCGGGTTTGGTTTTGGATTGGGCGATAGGACGATCGTGGATTAAGCCCTTTGATTCTTAAGTGCCAAATCTTGCAGCATTTTTATGAACAGGCAAGATGCCTGTTCCACAAAAGTTCAATTTTCCTGTGGGCCGTTGCTCCTAGCCCGCCCAAAAAATAAAATTTAGATGCGAGACAGCTTATTTTGCGCTACATCCGCCCCTAAAGATTTAATACCTCAAATTCTGGATTGCCGTAAAGAATTTGCCTGTCTACCGCCGACAAAACTTTATTGTTAGCAGCATCAGAAACTAAACACTGAGAAACTAGCTGCGCTACATCCGCCCGGTGAATAGTTCCAGCAACTAGACAATCTTCTGTTAAAATACCGTTGCCTGTTGCAGGTTCCGATTTGAGTCCGCCCGGACGAATCACTGTATAAATCATCCCGCTTGCTATCAAATGATTTTCGGCTTTTTCTTTTTCTATTAAAACCGGACCCAAAGTTTCCAAAACTTGCGGTTGCAAAGCAGCGGCACTGTTACCGCTGCCGATAGATGAAACTAAAATAAATTTTTGCACGCCTGCTTTGACAGCCGCATCAATCAAGTTTTTGTTGCCCAAATAATCGGCTCTTTCTCCATCTTTTGGCAAGCCGCCAATTGTGCTGATTGCGGCATGAATTGGATCGCCGCCAGCCATCGCAGCTTCCATAGCTGCTGCATCTAAAGCATCGCCAGTCACGACTTTGATGCCCATGGTTTCTAATTCGGTACTGGTAGCGGGCGATCGCAAAAGTGCAGTTACTTGCATTTTTTGTGCTATCAGACATTTCGCGATTTCTAAGCCGACGCCTCGACTAGCACCAGCTAAAAAAATGTGGAATTTCTCTGTCATATTAATTTGGATTTAATTGGTGCAGAAAGTGGTTTATTTGACTGTGGATAATTATACAACTATTTTCTGTCAATTGGTGAATGAGTTTTTTTATTTAATCCCAGAGGGCGCAGAGGAAAAGAGGGGAATGATTCGCAATTACCGATTCCCAATTTCCCATTTACGTTAGATTTTTCTGCCTACCATTACTACCCAAGATTGAGCTTCGCGCGGCAAACCGGGAGGGCGATAGTAGCGATCGACAATGGCAAATCCCGCTTGTTCTAAACAAGGCGCTAAAGTTTCATATTCCCATCCCGCAGTATAGCGTTTTCCCGTCGGCCGCTCGTCGTATCCCTCCCAATTTCCCCGGCACATTGACATGACAATTGCACCGCTAACAACTAAGGCTTTGTGCAAATCTTGCAGCACTTTCACCATCTCGTCGCTGGGAACGTGAATTAGGGAAGCATTGGCAAAAATACCGTCAAATTCTGCATTTGGCAAGTCTAGATTCAGAAAAGATTGCTGCCAAACTTCGCATCCCGATAACTTCTTAGCTATTTCTACAAAAGCTGGAGTTGCATCTAAGCCTACAACTGTGTGTCCTTGGCTCTTGAACGCTACTAAATCTCGTCCAGGGCCGCATCCTATATCGAGAATTTTACCGGGATTGCGGGGCATGGCAGCCGTCAGTGCGGATCGATTTTGGGATACGTCGTGATGCCAAGTTCCTTCTCGGAAAGATTCGGCAGTTAGCTGGTATTCTGCGATCGTAATTTCTTCGCGTTTGTCCACAATTTCCCCCCCTTGTATGATTTTAGATTTTAGATTTTAGATTTTAGATTGAAGAATGTCAACCGGAGAATAAGGGTTTTTGACTACAATCTAAAAACTTAAGGCTGACGCATTTGCTACCTCAGAAATCCGGTTTCTCTTCCCATGCGTAAACGTGAAATATAGATATTGGGTAGGGACACGGCACAGCCGTGTCCTACTCTATTTCTGGTATAAGAGTTAAACAACCAGGGTTCTTTGATGCGATTTGGTAACTGCTGAATCAACTTCTAAGAGAGAACCTTCGGGGGATTCGATCGCAAATCCCGCATCTCGAATCATGTCCCAATCTTGATGGGCAGCTTGTCCGGGAGTTGTCAGATAATCGCCAACAAAGATAGAATTAGCGGGGTAGAGTCCGAGAGGTTGCAGCGATCGCAAATGCACTTCCCGTCCCCCAGCAATCCTAATTTCTTGGCTGGGAAGCAAAAATCGGAACAAACAGAGAATTCGCAAACATTGGCGGGGATTTAACCTGTTCACATCTGCAAATGGCGTCCCGGGAATCGGAATAAAAAAGTTGATCGGCACGCTAGTAACGCCCAATTTGCGAAGCGAAAGCGCTAAATCGATCGCATCATCATCCGATTCGCCCATCCCCAAAATTCCGCCGGAACAAGTTGTGATTCCCGCTGCTTTTACGTGTTCGACGGTTTCCACCCGATCGCCAAAAGTGTGAGTCGTGCAAATGTCAGTGTGGTATGATTCGGAAGTATTGAGATTGTGATTTACGCGATCGACTCCAGCTTTTGCCAAGCGATGAGTTTGCTCCTCGCTCAACAATCCCAAACAAGCACAAATTTTCAGGTTATAATTTGCCTTCACAGTCTCGACAGCATCCAAAACGCGATCGAAAGTAGATGCGTTAGGTTGACGGCCCGAAATCACCAAACAAAACGTACCAGCTTTTAAATCTGCTGCGCGTTGGGCGGCATCGAGAATTTTCTCCTTAGCTAAAAGCGGATATTTCTCAATTTCCGCAGTCGAAATTTTTGACTGAGAACAATAATGGCAATCTTCAGGACAAAGGCCGCTTTGAGCATTTAACAAATAGTGCAGCCTGACTCGGTTTCCCCAGTAGTGGCGGCGCACCCGATAAGCTGCGTTTAGTTGTTGCAGCAAAACCTCATCCGGTGCGCGCAATACGGCTAAAGATTGCTCGCGAGAGAGACATTTGCCCGCCAGCGCGTCGTCAGCCAAATCGTTCCAATTGGGTAAATTCATTACTAAAATTAAAGGGTTTACAGAGTATCCAAAACCTGACGAATTACCAGATAAATCGATTCTAGTTCATCAGGAGAAATGCAGTAGGGAGGCATCAAGTAAAGCGTATTTCCCAAGGGGCGGAGCAAAAACCCCGCTTCGAGAAATCTGGCTTTCAAAACAGAACCGATGTCATTAAAATAACCGGAAACGCTTTCGGTTTTCACATCCATTGCTGCGATGGTGCCGCAAGTCCGAATCCGTTCGAGTTTAGGATGATTTATCAGCCATTGATTCAGATATTTGCGGTGCAGTTTTTCCATCCCTTGATACACACTTGGGTTTTGCTCCAAAAGCTCCATCGATGCTACACTCACCGCACAAGCTAAAGGATTTCCAGTGTAAGAATGACTGTGAAAAAAAGCTTTGTCCGGTTCATCTCGCCAGAAAGCTTGATAAATATCCTCCGATGCCATTGTGACAGCAATTGGCAAACAGCCGCCAGACAATCCTTTGGACAAACACAGGATATCCGGCTTCGTTGCAGATTTAACAGAGGCAAACAGTTCGCCCGTGCGACCAAAACCAGTCATTACTTCATCGTAAATTAACAATACATTAAACTGGCGGGCAAGTTGTGCGATCGCCTGCAAAAACTCAGGGCGGCACATTCGCATTCCCCCAGCACCTTGCACCAAAGGTTCGATAAAGATTCCCGCATAGCCGCCCTGCTTTAACAAAAACTCCAATTTCTCCAAACTCGCCGCCTCTTTGCTTTCCACCTCCTCATCGCCGTCAAAAGTCGCCGGAAAAGGAACAACATCCCCAGCAAACATTAAAGGTGCAAAAGATTCCCACCACAGCGAACTTCTGCCAGCAGACATCGCGCCCACAGTATCGCCGTGATAACCTCCCTCAAAACTAATAAAGCTAGTGCGGTTAGTTTCTCCGAGATTGCGCCAATATTGAAATGCCATTTTCAGAGCAACTTCAACAGCAGTCGATCCGTTATCAGAAAAGAAAATCCGCGTTAAAGAAGCAGGCGTATGAGTTAGCAATTTACTTGCAAGTTTCTGGGCCGGTTCGTGAGTAAATCCCGCAAAGATGACGTGTTCTAACTTTTGGGCTTGCTCGTAAAGAGCCTCGGCTAGAACTGGATGACTGTGCCCGTGAACAGTCACCCACCAACTAGAAATACAGTCGAGAATTTGCCGCCCGTCTGCCAATTCCAGCACCGATCCTTTGCCGCGAATTACCTTCAGGGGCGGGGCAGCCGTTTTCATTTGCGTGAAAGGCTGCCAAATCGGTGAATTTGAAGAATTATGTTCCTGATTCGCAGTCATTTTTATCAATCAAACTAATATTAAGTCGCCTTTTAATATAGCAATTTTAACTCACTTATGAACTTTTTATTTTTTCTTGTTTCTTCTTCTCTTCCTACCCTTCGGGAACGGCTTCGCCGAACGTGTCCTTAGCGTCTTCGCGGTTCCTTCAAAAAAATATAG
Source organism: Microcoleus sp. S28C3 (assembly GCF_036700785.1). Classification (NCBI taxonomy): domain Bacteria; kingdom Bacillati; phylum Cyanobacteriota; class Cyanophyceae; order Oscillatoriales; family Microcoleaceae; genus Microcoleus; species Microcoleus sp. S28C3. Next base: position 15,819 of record NZ_JAUBPO010000129.1, read on the forward strand.
TTTGGTGTTAGGAGTGGCTGCGCTGCAACATCTGCCGCCATATCAGGTATTCCCGGGTGATGGTTAAAATTATCGTAATTGCTCAACCCCCTTGACAAGAAGACGAGATAGACATTAGATCGAGGAATGGAAAAACTCCCCGACTTAAA
>NZ_JAUBPO010000130.1:0-15646 GCF_036700785.1 Microcoleus sp. S28C3
TCTCTCGTCCCCTCGCTATCTCTGAACTCCTCACCTTTCGGGGGTTTCAATATCTCACTCCTTAAGAGAACAGTGTCGTGCGATCGCATCATTCGTTTATGGCGGGTCGGTTTTTGAAGCTGATGGCGGGAAATTAAAGATATTGGCGAACCGACTCCTACGAGATATTCGATTATAGCAAAATTTACAATTGTCAATTCCTAATTACTAATTTCCACATGATGCAATTTATCAATCGGTATGGTGCGGAGATAGTTCAGCGCGCGACCGAACACTTATATTTAGTAACTGTTGCAATTTTTATCGCTATTAGTCTGGGGATTCCCCTCGGGATTTTAGTCACCAGAAAACCAAAATTGAAAAAGCCCATTTTGGGATTTGCTAATATTATGCAAACAATTCCCAGTTTAGCTTTGTTTGGCTTGCTAATCCCCGTGCCGGTAGTGGGTGGAATAGGCGATAGCACGGCAATTATCGCCCTCACTCTGTATTCTTTACTGCCTATTATCCGCAATACTTATACCGGTATTGTCGGCGTCGATCCGGCGATTACGGAAGCCGGGAGAGGCATGGGGATGACTGATATGCAACTGTTATGGCAAGTGGAAATTCCCCTGGCACTGGGCGTGATTCTGGCGGGCGTGCGAGTTGCTGCAGTAATTGCGATCGGACTGGCAACGATTGCGGCTGCAATTGGTGCCGGCGGCTTGGGGGTATTTATTTTTCGGGGCGTTGCTACAGTCAACAATCAGTTACTTTTGGCTGGGGCAATTCCGGCGGCTTTGATGGCATTAGCTGCCGATTTTGGGCTGGGTTTTGTAGAAGCGCGCCTCTCGAAAACTGCATTAAAAACTATTAATGGGGACTGAACTCCTCGCTACAAACTTTGCAGATAAAATTTTAATCTGACTCATAGCAAACCTTCTTCTGAAGATCGATCGCCCTTTCACCGCAGCCATCCTGTAGCGTCTGGATGCTTCATTTCATGTGGCTTACGCCCCCGCTGACTGATGAAGCCCGATTTCTTCCTATATTTATCGTTCCTCCTCGCAAATTTTAGTAAAAACCGGGAATAAGCGCCCATGCGTAAGCCCTGAAACTGTCCGAAGTGTTGATACATTCTATCTACTTTCAACAAGTTACAGGCGCGGAAAATTCAACCCCTCAGCGTTGTGACTTTCTGCAAACCTGAAGCATTCGGAGGATTTGCGATCAGATTGCGGATTTCATTTGACCGTGCAATGTACTCTCGATCGCTCAAAACAGCTTGGCTTCCCTCCAGCGAAATAGGATCTGCCAAATCTATCCAAGAACGGCAACCGCCGTATTCAGGAATGTACGGAATTTCTCGGGTTTCTGCAAGGCGATAAGCCCGCAGCAATAAAATATAAATTGGCTGATTTTGTTTCCATTTCAGGCGATCGCTGACAAATTTTTCATTCCAAATATGGTAAGGAAACAGCGCAGTAATTGCCGGTTCCCAAGCTACCAAAAAAACATCGGTAATCTCAGCCCAACTGCCAATTCTAATAATTTCCGGATGCCAACCAGATTCTACAGTTTTTACCTGACTCGCAAAATCCGGTTTTAATAAATCAGGCTGTTGGTGTTCAAAAGTTGGATACAGCAAAACTTGTTTGTCATTGACATTGAACTGTCCTGCTTGCTCGCGAATTCCGCCCTTCCGCAACAGCACAATCGTTTGACCTTGTTCCAAAGCATTAACTGCTACATTCCATTCTTTCAGTGCGCGAGTAGTTGATTTCATAGGAATTTAGTCTGGTTTTAACAATAGTAACAAAATTGGTACTCTCAAGCAAGTACAGCAACTTTTTTCTGTTAAAATTAGATAGCTTGAGGGTGAATACTAAAAATCTAAATCAGGACTTAGGGTATGCAAAAGCGACAATTGGGGACATCACAAATTCAGATTACCCCGATAATTATGGGGACTTGGCAAGCTGGCAAGCGGATGTGGGTGGGAATTGAGGATGCTGAAACTGTCAAAGCAATGCGCGCCGCTTTTGAGGCGGGTATTACCACCTTTGATACGGCTGAGGCTTACGGAGAAGGGCATTCGGAACAAATTATCGGTCAAGCACTTTCAGATGTGCGATCGCAAGTAGTTTATGCTAGCAAAGTTTTCGCCAACCACCTGAAACCAGATTTGTTAATCGAAGCCTGCGATCGATCGCTAAAAAACCTCAACACCGATTATATCGACCTTTACCAAATCCGCTGGCACTTGGAATTCCGAGTTAGTGCCAATTGCAGACACAATGGACGCCCTGAACAAGTTAAAAGAACAGGGAAAAATTCGGGCGATCGGCGTTTCCAACTTCTCCCGCGCCCAAATAGAAGAAGCCGCCCAATACGGACGCATCGACAGCTTGCAACCGCCATATTCTCTGTTTTGGCGCTGGGTAGAAAAAGATGCTATGTCCTATTGTGTGGACAATCATATCTCAATCATTGCCTATTCATCTCTAGCTCAAGGAATACTGACAGGTAAATTCGGGCCAGAACACAAGTTTGAAGAAGGCGACCACCGCGCCAAAAATAAGCTGTTCATCAAAGAAAATTACGACCGAGTGCAAACAGCATTAAATCAACTCAGGCCAATTGCCGATCGCCACCAGACAAGCTTGGGAAATTTAGCTTTAGCGTGGTTGATTTCCCAGCCGCAAACAAATGCAATTGTCGGCGCGCGCGACGGGGAACAAGCAGCCGAAAATGCTAAAGCTGCTGAGGTAAAATTGAGTCAAGAGGAATTAAAAGAGATTGACGCGATCGGGCGAACCGTCACCGATCGTTTAGACAATAACCCCGTTATGTGGAATTTCTAAAATAGTTAATTCAGGACTAGCAAAACCTCTATATGTAAGGTGCGCAGTGCGCACCTTACGCCTATAAATAGCGCGTAAAACCCCTCTGAGAATAAGTTTTATAAATTTTATATAGTCGGGCAAGAGGTATAATATTTACTGCCGAGTGCAAATATTCAAAAACATAAAATCTAAAATCCGTACTCCCAAATCCCCAATCTAAAATCTAAAATCTCAAGAGGTATAATAGTTACTGCCTAGTGCAAATATTCAAAAACATAAAATCTAAAATCCGTAATCCCAAATCTAAAATCTAAAATCTAAAATCTAAAATCGAATGAGTTACTGCCTAAACCCCAACTGTTCCCAGCCGCAAAACCCTCCCGCAGCCAAAATTTGTAGGAATTGCCGTTCAAAACTGCTGCTGCGCGATCGCTACCGGGCTATAAAGGCGATCGGACAAGGTGGCTTTGGCAGAACCTTTCTCGCCGTTGACGAAGACAAACCCTCAAAACCTCGCTGCGTCATCAAACAATTTTTACCCGCAGAAACCCAACTCATCCCATCAGCAAGCAATCGCAACAGCAAAAAAGCAGCCGAACTTTTTGAACAAGAAGCAATGCGATTAGACGAATTGGGAAAACACCCTCAAATTCCCGAACTGTTAGCCTATTCCATCCAAGACAGCAGACAATATGTAGTCCAAGAATTTATTGACGGGCAAAATTTAGCACAAATTGTAGAAACAGAAGGCACATTTAGACAAAATCAAATTCAAGACTTACTCAATAGCTTATTACCCGTCCTTCACTTCATCCATTCCCACAACGTTATTCATCGAGACATCAAACCCGGAAACATCATCCGCCGCGCCGACAAACAATTAGTTTTAGTAGACTTTGGCGCCGCAAAAATTGCCACAGGTACAGCATTACTCAAAACAGGAACCAGCATCGGCAGCCCCGAATACATCGCCCCCGAACAAGCTAGAGGCAAAGCATTTTTTACCAGCGATTTGTACAGTTTAGGCGTAACTTGTTTGTATTTGCTAACTCAAGTTTCCCCTTTTGACCTATTCGATCCTGGTGAAGATGCCTGGATATGGCGGCAGTATTTAGCGAATAACCCAGTCAGTGAAGAACTGGGTAAAATTTTAGACAAAATGATTGCAAATGCTACCAACCGCCGCTATCAAATGGCTGTTGAAGTATTAAAAGAAATTAATCCCCAAGTTGCGATCGATCTAGCAATTCCTCAAACAAACTCCAAGTTAGTTAAACCAGGAAAAACTCCCGCCCAGCCCCAACAGCAAACCTATAACTGGCAAGGTTTTCACACCCTCACAGGTCACAAAAACTTAATTTACTCTGTGGCTTTCAGCCCCAACGGAGAAGTTGTAGCCAGCGGCAGCGATGACAAAACAATCAAGCTGTGGGGTGTTGAAGACGGGCAAGAAATTGTCACCCTCACAGGACACGCTAACTCGGTTTATACAGTAGCTTTCAGCCCGGACGGACAGATGCTAGCTAGCAGCAGCCACGACAAAACTGTCAAACTTTGGCGGATGAAAGATGGACAAGAAATCCGCACTCTGATCGGTCACAGTAACTCAGTTTATAGCGCAGCTTTCAGTCCCGATGGCGAAATTATTGCTAGCAGCAGTTGGGACAGAACAATCAAAATTTGGCGACTCAAAGACGGGCAGGAAGTTTGCACACTTGCGGGTCACATTAATTTAGTTTATTTTGTTGCTTTTAGCCCTGATGGCGAAACTCTTGCTAGTTGCAGTTGGGACAGAACAATCAAGATTTGGCGAGTTAAAGATGGCAAGCTAATGCGCACGCTTACAGGCCATACAGACTCCGTTCGCTGCATAGCTTTTAGTCCAAATGGAGAGTTTTTGGCTAGCGGCAGCCACGATAATACTATTAAAATTTGGTGGGTCAAAGATTGGCAAGAAGTTTTAACGATCGCAGGACATTCTTGGTATGTTGATTCTATTGCTTTTAGTCCCGATGGCGAGATTCTGGCTAGCAGCAGCAATCAAACTATCAAGATTTGGCGAGTGAAAGACGGTCAAGAAATTTGTAATATTGCGGGTCATACTAACTCGGTTTATTCTGTTAATTTTAGCCCGGAAGGAGAGTTTTTGGCTAGCGGCAGCAGTGACAAAACTATTAAGATTTGGCAGAATATGATGTTTGTTTAATTGCCCATAATTAAAGTTGTAAATCATGATAAAAATTGTAACCAAAAGATTTCTGCTGCGTGACTTTGTAGATGCCGACCGATCGCCATTCTTGGACTATCAAGCCGATCCGCGCAACCAGACATTTTACGAACCCGATCGGTCTAGTCCCGACCATGCCGCACGTCTATTCGAGATGTTTCAAGCATGGGCTGCCGATCGCCCTCGACTCAATTACCAACTGGCGATCGTACAACGACATGAACCTTACGCGCTTGTCGGTTGCTGTGGACTGCGCGGAGAGTTTTGCGAAACTGGCGAGATGGAATTTGGTCTCGAACTGGCACCAGCCTATTGGGGGCGATATGCCTACGCGATCGAGGTGGGGCGTGCGCTGCTAGACTTTGGGTTCGCGGAACTCGATCTGAAGGCGATCTCCGGGTCTACCGTGAGTGCAAATACCCGGATCGCTCGGTTGGCGGAGTGGATAGGAGCAGAGGTGGTTGCTACCCGCCCAGGGTCATCATGGATGTCCGATCGCGGTTGGAGCGAGGTCGATTGGCGGATTGCACGGGCGCAATGGGAGCATCGTACTCTGCGGCACGGCCGATAATATATTTTTGTTTTGTGAACGCTTTATGAATGAGACAGCAGCCAATCAAATCCGTCAGCAGGTGGAAGCTGTGTACCGGTCCGAGTCGCGTCGCGTTTTAGCCACCCTGATCCGCTTGCTCGGTGACTTCGATCGCGCCCAAGAGGCGATGCACGAAGCCTTCGCTGCGGCTGTAGCGCAATGGCCCCGCGACGGCATTCCCGCTAACCCGCGATCGTGGCTTGTATCTACGGGTCGCTTTAAAGCGATCGACACCATCCGCCGTCGCGCCCGCTTTGATACGCACTTGGCAGAACTCGCTCAACAACTCGAGCCGAGTGACACCACAATCGAGGATGACGACGACGTTGAGGACGATCGCCTGCGCTTGATTTTCACTTGCTGTCATCCGGCCCTGTCGCCAGAAGCTCAGGTGGCGTTGACGCTGCGGGAAGTCTGCGGACTCAGTACCGAGGAAATTGCCAGCGCCTTCCTGATTGCTCCCCCTACGTTGGCGCAGCGGATCGTGCGGGCCAAGGCGAAGATCCGCGACGCACGCATTCCTTATCAAGTGCCGTCGAAAACCGATTTGCCCGATCGATTGGACACCGTGCTTCAAACGATCTACCTGGTGTTTAACGAAGGGTACGCGGCCTCATCTGGCAGAGCGCTGACGCGGGCAGATCTCGCTGACGAAGCGATCCGTTTGGGACGGCTGGTAATGGAACTGTTGCCAGACTCCGAAGTAATTGGACTCCTGGCGCTGATGCTGCTGCAAGAATCGCGGCGCACCGCCCGCACTTCCTCCACAGGCGACCTCATCCTTCTAGAAGACCAAGATCGATCGCTCTGGAATCAAGCACAAATTTCTGAAGGCAGGTTACTGGTGCAGCAATCGCTATCATCGGGACGGTTTGGCTCGTACACGCTTCAGGCTGGGATCTCAGCGGTCCATTCAGAGGCCCTGAGTGCTGCTGCAACGGACTGGGCGCAGATTGTGGGCTTATACGACCTGCTCGTGCAATTAGAGCCGTCGCCCGTTGTTGCCTTAAATCGGGCGGTGGCAGTGGCAATGCGCGATGGCCCCTTAGCGGGACTGCAATCGATCGACCAAATATTGGCGCGTGGCGATTTGGCAGACTACCATCTGGCACACTCCGCGCGAGCCGATTTGTGTCGGCGGCTGGGCAGAACGGCTGATGCCAGAGAATCCTACCAAAAGGCGCTGGCGATCGTGAAACAGGAACCAGAGTGTCGTTTTCTCGAAAAACGCCTTCGCGAGTTAGGCTGAAAAATTTTTTTGCTGCGCTGTCGATTTGCAACCTCGCCGAACGACTACTGAATGAAGGCGACTATCTCAGATCGAATTTTGGAGTAACGATGAAATACATATTGCTGATTTACAGCGACGAAAATGCCTGGACTGAAAGCGAGCTGCAGCAATGCTACGCCAAGTCTTTGCAGCTAACCCAAGAACTGCAAGCCAACGGTCAATATTTGGGTGCTTCGCCGCTGCACTCGATCGCCACAGCAACCAGTATTCGAGTGCGTGACGGCAAAAAACTTGTCACCGATGGGCCGTTTGCGGAGACGCGCGAACAACTCGGCGGCTACTTTCTGATCGATGCCAAGGATCTTGACGAAGCGATGGCGATCGCAGCACGCCTACCAAGCGCCAGTAAAGGTACGGTGGAAATTCGCCCGATCGTGGAACTGTCGGGCTTGCCATCAGACCAGTAGTTGCTGTCAGTACCGCTCAACGCAAACTTCCACATCAGCACTGACAAACTTTTCCAGAAAAAATGTTCAACTTGTCGATCGCGCGCACCTCTATTCGACTAGATGGTAGAGCAAGGGTTAGCAGTTTTCAATCTGCGCCCGGAAAACCAATCGACATCAATTAAGGAGATACCACCATGACTATGACAACCGAAACCACCAAAACACAAGACGAAGCCCAGCTTCGACAAATCATCGCAGACACTGCCAGTGCCATCTGCGCCAAAGACCTCGATGGCATCATGGCGCACTACGCCCCAGATGTGATTATTTTCGATGCAATACCGCCGTTCCAAACCAAGGGTGCAGATGAATTTCGACGGACGTGGGAGGCGTGCCTGCCTTGCTTCCCGGACTCCTTCGGGAGTGAGATGCGAGACCTCAGCCTCACCGTGAGCGGTGATTTGGCGATCGCGCACTGGCTTTTTCACTTCACAGGGATGCCAAAAGATCACCCAGGGGCGCAGATGTGGATGCGAATGACATCTGCGTGCCAGCGGAAACAGGGCAGATGGCAGATTGTGCACGAGCATTGCTCTGTCCCCTTCGATCCAGAAACGTCTAAAGCCGTTTTCTCGATCGCACCTTAGCCCAGCTCAACAACCACAAACAAAAGGAGATTTCACTATGAAAGTCATGGTTCTAGTCAAAGCTACCGAAGACTCAGAGGCAGGCGTCATGCCCAGCGAACAGCTTCTGACGGAAATGGGGGAATACAACGAAGCATTGGTCAAGGCGGGAATTATGCTCGCTGGCGAAGGGCTACATCCCAGCTCAAAAGGAGCGCGGGTAAGGTTTTCAGGCACAAATCGCAGCGTGACTGACGGGCCGTTCACAGAGACAAAAGAGCTGATTGCCGGATACTGGATCTGGCAAGTGCAGTCGATGGAGGAAGCCATCGCCTGGGTCAAACGCTGCCCCAACCCGATGCCAGGAGAATCCGAGATCGAAATTCGCCAGATCTTTGCAGCAGAGGACTTCGGCGAATCCTTGACGCCCGAACTCAGGGAACAGGAAGAACGCATTCGGGCGGGGGCAGAAAAACTCCAGCATTCTTGAGGGCATAAATACTGCCTAACTTTTTGTTCGGCAGCCACATCATTTCCCGTGAATGGATTGCTCGATCGACTATTAACCAAAGGAGTAAATGATGCAATCGAATACTTATCTCTTTTTTGACGGTGAATGCAAAGCTGCATTTAAATTCTACGAACAGTGTTTAGGGGGCAAAATCGACGGGATGATGACCTATGGCGATGCGCCCATGTCTGAGGAAATTCCCTCCGAACAGCGCGATCGAATCATGCACGCCAACTTAACTGTTGGTGGAATGGTATTGATGGGTTCTGACACTCCACCCGATTCCTTTAACAAACCACAGGGATTCTCTGTGAATCTTCAATTTGACGATCTGGTCGAAGCGGAGCGGATCTTTCAAAAATTGGCAGAAAACGGAACGGTAAAGATGCCATTCCAAGAGACCTTCTGGTCTACCCGTTTTGGAATGCTTGTCGATCGATTCGGCACACCGTGGATGATTAATGTCCAGCCAGCTACCTAACTTTTTCAAGTTTGCTCACAAGCCTTACCGTTCAATTCAAACATTAGCGAAAAATCGTTAATGTTTCATCTTGCGATCGAAATTAAAAAGGAGAAAACATGGCTACTAAAATTTTCGTGAATTTACCCGTCAAAAATCTCGATCGGTCTGTCGAATTTTTTACTAAACTTGGATTCAATTTTAACGCCCAGTTTACTGACGAAACTGCCACTTGTATGGTTGTGAGCGAAGACATCTTCGTTATGCTCTTGACAGAAGCCAAGTTCAAGGAATTTACACCCAACGCAATTTGCGATGCCACCAAGAGTACAGAAGTGCTGGTGTGCTTGTCTTCCGAGAGCCGAGAAGAAGTGGATAAAATGATTCGCAACGCAGTTGCTGCTGGCGGAACGACCTACAATCAACCGCAAGACTACGGATTTATGTATAGTCATGGCTTTCAGGATTTAGATGGCCACATTTGGGAAACTATGTTCATGGAACCCAGCGCAGTCAATCAAGGTTAGGCATTTTCTATCTGCTTCCTGAAAACAAGACAAAGCTCTTCTCAATGGGTCTAAATTAGTGATTGCATTGAGAAGAGCGATCGAATAGACCTCTTGCAAAAATAACTAGGACGGGCATCTTGCCCGTCCCACAAGAGTTATTTTTTCTTGTGGGACGGGCATCTTGCCCGTCCTATAAATTTATGAAAAGGACTTTTGCAAGAGGTCTAATATCCAAAAATCCAAAAAGGGTGCATCTCAGTTTGGCAAATCCCTGAAAAAATGGCTAAAATAAAAAATCTAGTAAAACTGTAAAAAAAGGATGAGATCAAGAAAATGACACCCGAAGATAAACAGCAGCTAAAAGCATACTAAAAAGGGGCAGGAGAAATTATTTACAGAAATACAGATTCAACAGAACTGTCAAATGCATGAAAGTATCGAGAAATCTCTACGTCAAAAAATGTTAAAATAAGTGGTTCTGAACTAGGTAGCTTTTCTTTCAACAGTATCAGGAATTAAAACAGGAAGAAGCCGAAAAGTAAAATCCGTAGTCGGCTTCCTCAACAGCGGTTCTCGTACAACAATTGAGCTGATTAACCCTTACTACACTTTTAATAAACTAAACTCATTTTTTTCAATCCATCTGCTTCACGACCTCCAAGCCTAACCCTAGCACCTCTGCAATTTGTTCATCCTTTAATCCCAACTGTCGTAATTTATCAACCATTTCAATTGTAACTTGATTCGTGCCATCCTGGTAGTCGGGAGTCGGAGGCTGACTTTTATCTGGGGTAGGAGTGGGTTGTTCTGAGCAGGCCTTGATATAGTTAATGGTGTTGCTATTACCATCAATATTATTACTATTATTTAAAGTAATCTTTATAGTTGATTGCCGTTGTAGGACAGATTTAAGATTACGTTTATCCACTGGTTCGCCGAAAACATCAGATAACATTTGCAAAAGCTCGTAACCTACATCCTTAGCATGACCCGCAGTACAACCGTAAGTATCTGCAATATTAGAATACTTTTGTCGCTTCAGTATTCCCTCGATAATTTTACGCTGCAAGTCATTGAGATGTTTGCCTGTATTCGCGCTGAGCACTTCGTCTACAAATTGCAAGATACTGGCAGTGTCCATCAGTAGGGGTGTCAGATAACTCTAGTTAGTATAGCCGACGTTATCCGTCTTTATCCGCCTTTATCCCAATTTGAGAAAAGCCCGTCTTTTTCCGTCTTTTTTTCCTTTTCTGTTGTGAGCGATCGGTCTATCATACAGAAAATGATAAAAATTAGTTTCGCTAAAAGAAGGGACTCCGCATCTAATCCCAATCTTCAACAGCGATCCAAGGGGTTTTACCCAGTTGCGAGTTGCGATCGCACTTCCAAATTATCTTATAGGTTTTGGGCGATTGCCTGTATTGGCGAACATAATTTCATCTACCAGTTTTCAGGCTTCTGCGATGTCTATCGATCAGTGATATAGGCAAGTTTTTCCGATATTATCCGATCTTTCCGACCTTTGAGCAAATTTTTCTAGTTCTACAGTTTTTTGGAGAAAACTTGTATGCGTAAGATCGCTTTCGGTGTTTTAGCAATGCTGGCTGCCACCGCTGAAATGCCTAGCTATGCTGGAGTGTATACAGCTTGGTGGGGATGGTATGAAACACAATTCAACTCGCAAGGCGCGTGCTTGGATGGTTCTCATAACTTTTTAAAGAACCAGCCAGAACTTTATGATGACGGAAAGCAGAGTCCACACACTTGGGCAAGCTACCGTAGTAACAATGGAAGCGCCTTCGTTGTCTGCGCTCCTAACGGCAACGCAACTATAATGGTAACTGGCACAGGCAATGACTACAACCTATCCGAGGAGTTAGCCAATAGATATAGACGGGCATTAGGGCGTTAACTCCTTTTCTCAGTGAGGAGTAAAATGGGTATCGAGCGTCTAATTTTCAAGACGCTCGCACCTCATATCTTCTTCCTCCTTGTATCAGAAAATAGGAGATGAGGATGAAAGATGCGATGCTTATTCGTACAACAATCAATGTGCGATCGCCCCTTACTTTTTTTATCGATAGGCGAGCGATGAAAAGTGTGGATGCGATCGCCTATACCTGATAATAATAAATGGCTGTATACTACAAAAACAGTTCATTTTTGCTAAAAAAGATGAGGTTTAATATAACAGTCGATCGGCGCGACGAGGATGGCGCGAAATAGTAACGCTATATGTTTTTAAACAGAAGTACGATCGCCCTTTTTAAACCTCTTCAACAACTCCGACGTCACCAAACCTTGCGGAAAAAATATCGTCCCCAAAACAATCAGCAACCCAAAAATAATTAAACGTCCATCCCGCAGAAATTGTGCTAACCAAATCGGCAATCCCTGAATAGTCGCCATCCCCCTCAAAACCTCCGGCAAAGCAGTAAATACCATACCACCCAAAACTGCTCCCAGAAACGTTCTGCTACCACCAATCAACACAGAAGTCAAGTAAATAATACTAGCATCAAAAGTACCTTGACGGGCGTTCCAAGTATTCAGGAAATGGGCACTAACTGCACCCACAACACCAGCTAAAATAGCGCCTAACGTGAAAGCCAAAACCTTATAAAAAGTTGGGTTAATGCCGATCGCATCAGCCGCTAACTCATCAGCGCGGATCGCCGCAAAAGCCCGCCCAACCCGAATCCGTTCCAGCCGATAGACAATCGCCATACTTACCAACAGTAAAGGTAGTACAATCCACAAATACTCGATCGGCGTTGCAAACGGTTGCGGAATCCCAAAAATGCCCACAGCCCCGCCAGTGATATCTAAATTCAGCGATAAAACCCGCAAAATTTCCACAAAAGCAATAGTTGCGATCGCCAAATAAATCCCACTCAAGCGCAGCGCCGGAATTCCCACCAAAATCCCCAGCAACCCCGAAACAACCCCTGCAATTATCATCTCTAATAACAACAACGGCACTGGAAATAAACCCCCTGTCTGTTGAAAAACCGTCGTAGATAAAATCGCCGCAATATACCCACCCAAAGCATAAAAACCAGGGCTAGCCAGAGACAATTGTCCAGTCATTAGAGGCAAATAAAGCGACATTCCCAACATTGCACCTAGCAACATCGAGACAATCAAAAATCCGTAAGTAGTAAAAAATTCATTCATAACTTTTTTTATTTCTTAGTCTCTTGGAGAGGGACTTAGTTTGACTCTTAAGCGATTTCAATCGCCGAATTTTCTGACACCTTTTAAATCAAACACCTCTATTTCTTAGTCTCTTGGAGAGGGACTTAGTTTGACTCTTAAGCGATTTCAATCGCCGAATTATCTTACACCTTCTGAATCAAACGCCGTCCCAACAAACCCTGCGGCCTAACCAATAGCATAATAAACAATATAGCAAAAGCAACAGCATCCTTATAAGCCGAAAAATCACCAGGCACAAAAGCCTCCACCAAACCAATTATAAAACCTCCCAAAACAGCCCCAGGAATACTCCCCAACCCACCAAGTACAATCACCGCCAAACCTTTCAAACCAAAAGCAATACCAAAATACGGCCCAGCAATACTCACACTAGAACCCACCAAACTCCCCGCCAAACCCGCCAGAAAACTGCTCACAAAAAACGTCAACACAATGTACCTATCAGTATCAATCCCCAATAAACTAGAAGTTGTCGCATCTTCAGCCACAGCCTGCATTGCTTTGCCAAATTTAGTAAAATTTATTAAGTAAGTTAAGACAGCCACAATCGCAACTGATACCGCAAAAATTACTATTTGAACAGTCCGAATCGGAATAGGTTTATCCGCTGTTCCGAAGTTAATTGCAGCCGGTAAATAGCCGTAAGTGTTAGCAGGAAAAGTGTAAATTTCCGCACCGACAAGATATTGGATGATATTGGCGATCGCAACTGCTACACCCAAACTAGAAACCACAGTCAGCAGAGAATCAGAGTGTCGGCGGCGCAAAGGCAAAAAAGCAACTCTTTCAACAATTACTCCCACCAAACCAGCCATGACACTTCCCAAAATTAACGCCACAGCAAAAGGCAAATCCACGGGAATTCGAGCGTTAGCCCACAACCCATTAAAACCGAAAGCACCTCCCATCAGCGCATAAGTGAAATAAGCACCCAAAGTAAATACTGCACCGTGAGCAAAATTAATAATTCCCAGAATAGAAAACACCAGCGTGTATCCGAGGGCAAAAATAGCATACACGCTGCCGATCGACAAACCATTCAAAAATTGTTGCAAAAACAGAGTTAAGTCCATCACCCGTTAAAAATTGACCATCAAAGTCAAATCATTCAACAACAAATACGCCACGATTTTTCCCTTTTTCCTCTTACTTATTCGGTTTTCTTGACATCCGTTAACTCGCTCTAGGCAATCCGTTACCGAAGGTTCCTTTCCCATCATTTCAAAAACTCAAACTTACCATTATTGCCATCCGCCTCCATCTTAATCCGTGCCACATAAAACTCTTTCTGATTAATCTCACCTTCAGGCGTAAAAGAAATTTCCCCCAAAGGAGTATCGTACTTTCCACCCAACAACTGCTGATTCAAATTTGTACGCAATTCTGCCAAAGGATTTTGGCTAACCTTCGACTTAGCATTAAGTGCCTTTAATGACTCAACAAAAACCTGTACGCCAGTAAAAGCTTGAGCGCTAAATTGAGGCGGTTCCTTCTTAAATTGAGCGCGATAAGCATCGCGAAAAGCCTTATTAACTTCATTTTCATATTCCGGGCTGTAGGCTTGGGCAATCAAAACTCCATCACAAAGTGCTTTACAAACTGCAAACACATTAGAAGTATTCAGACCGTTGCCCCCAATGATAACGCCTTTGTATCCCAACTCCCGCAACTGCTTAATTAAATTGCCTCCATCTGCGGCTAACCCAGAAATAATTATCAAATCGGGATTGACATTTATCGCATTAGTGGCTTGAGATTGAAAATCTGTATCAGTAGTCAAGAATTTTTGAACTGTTGCCAATTCCAGTCCCATATCTTTAACCGTTGTCTGAAAAGTTCCAGTCTCAGATTTGCTAAAAGCATCATTCTGAGCAAAAAACACGGCTACTTTCTTAATATTGGGATTTTGCTTCAGTGCAGCTTTCACCGCATTAGGTGCTACTACGGCGACAGGCGCGGAGACTCTGGCAACATAATCGCCAATCTGGGGAATGCCTTTAGCGGTGTTGGATGGTCCGAGTACGGGAATTTTTGCGCGATCGGCGATCGGATCGGCACTAAAAGCTTGTTGTGACAGGGTTGGCCCCACAATACCAACCACCTTATCCTGATTGATCAGAGTATTGAAAGCATTGATCGTCCCTTGTTCGTCTCCACCCGTATCTTGGAATACCAGTTTAATGGGCGTCCCATCCACACCGCCCTTATCGTTGAAATATTTCTCAGCAATTTTTGCCCCAGCCACCTGTTCCTGACCCAGTAAAGCCACATTGCTAGTTTGGGCCACCCCAATACCTATAGATATAGTGTTGGAACTACTCCCAGGTGAACCCTCTGGCGAAGCACCGGGAGATGGGGAAGTCGCCGGAGATACTGTAGTAGAGGTTTGGGGAGTGTTCGTCTGACTGCAAGCCAGCAGCAGTGAAGCGCAGGTAATGAATAAGCCACTAGGGCGGGCTGTAGGTTTTTTCATGAGCGGGCGATCGAACATCTATATATAGAACATCTACACGTAGAGATATTCTACCCATACGTGGTAGATGCTCCCCTCAAAAGTCCAATCTTGGCAAAAAAAAAGACCCAAGCCATAAAGAGGAGTCAGCCAGGGGATGACCCAACGCGGTGTAATAGCCAAAACCCTGACGGTGTATGGCTTCAAAAAAAAATCAAAAATACTTTCACAAAACGCTTGACAACATCTTGCGGAATCAGTATATTAATAAAGCGCCAGAAGGGAAGCGGTTCAAACAACCACAACCGGAAGGTAAAAACTGAACCTAGAAAAAAGAATAGTTTGAAAGCTTAAAGCACTATTAACCTCGTCAAAAAAATCAAGATAGAGAGTGAAGGCGAGAGCTGATACTCAATATCGCAAACAACGAGAAAAAAGTCAAGGGAAAAAAACCAGCTTCATGGTTGAGTGGAAAGAACTTGACTAAAGCCAAAAAAGAACTCAACAACACGGAGAGTTTGATCCTGGCTCAGGATGAACGC